>JAZONB010000132.1:0-2850 GCA_045654305.1 Acutalibacteraceae bacterium
GCTCAAAAAATGCAAGAGGATATGACTAATTTACAAGCAGATTTAGAGCAAAGAGAATATACCGCAACCTCAGGTGGCGGCATGGTTGAGGTTACTGTTGACGGAAAGCATTTAGTAAAATCCATTAAAATCAACCCCGACATTATCGACCCCGAGGACAACGAAATGCTTGAAGACCTTGTGACAGTTGCGATTAATGAGGCTATCACAAATGCTATAAAAACCGCAGAGGAAGAAATGGGAGCAATCACCGGCGGACTTAATATGCCGGGACTTTTTTAAAGATGAGCAATAATATTGTACCGCTAACCGAGCTTATAAGTCAGTTTGAGCGTTTGCCGGGTATAGGTAAAAAAACCGCTCAACGGCTCGCTTACAGTATACTTAATCAACCGGCAGACAGAGCCCAAAGATTCGCCGATGCTCTTGTGAACGCAAGACAGAAGATACATTTTTGCAAATGCTGTCAAGGCTTCACCGATAAAGAGATTTGCGAGCTTTGTGATGACATAACAAGGGATAAGTCTGTCATCTGCGTTGTAGCAGAAGCCAAGGACATCTTTGTTTTCGAGAAAACAAGGGAGTTTTCGGGAGTATACCATGTGTTACACGGCCTCATCTCCCCTCTTGACGGTATCGGTCCCGACCAATTAAAAATCAAAGAGCTTATGACCCGTCTGTCGGACGGCACAGTTAAGGAAATAATTATGGCTACCAACCCGACAGTTGAGGGTGAAGCAACAGCTAGCTATATTTCCCGACTTGTGAAACCGATGGGAATTAAGGTCACCCGTTTAGCTTACGGCATACCTGTTGGCGGCGACCTTGAATATGCAGATGAATTTACTTTAGCTAGAGCATTAGAAGGCAGAAACGAGATATAATATGACTAAAGAAAAGATTGACAGAATTAATGAGCTTGCCCGCAAGAAAAAAAGCGTAGGTCTTACCGAAGCTGAACTTGAAGAGCAGGCTCTTCTTCGCAGAGAATACATTGAGAGTTACAAGCAAAGTCTTGTAGCTCAGCTTGAAAATACCTATATTGTAGAGCCTGACGGCTCTAAACGAAAGGTTAAACCAAAAGATGAAACTACTCTTAACTGACTATTTAACCCTAGAATCTAACAACGACCTCCCGCTTGATGTTTTTGAGCAATTTGGCGATGTTGTTAAATACGAAAATATCACACGTGAGGAGCTTTTAAAAGAAGTTGCCGATACAGATATTATCCTTTCCAATAAAACGGTAATCGATAAAGAGGTTTTTGAAAAAGCCGAGAACCTTAAATATATCGGACTTTTTGCTACGGGTTACAATAACATTGATATAGCCGAAGCAAAAAAGCGCAACATCCCCGTATGTAATGCGGGCAGTTATTCAACTAACGCTGTTGTTCAGCAGGTAATGGGTTATATTTTAATGCATTTCACTAAGATACCTGAATACAATGCATTTGTGCATAACGATGGTTGGAAAACATCTCCCTATTTTTCAGCTTTAGTATATCCGAGTGATGAAATTTATGGTAAAACTTTAGGAATCATAGGCTTTGGCAGTATTGGCAAAGCGGTAAAACGTGCCGCCGAGGGCTTAGGAATGAATGTCATAGTTAACACACGAACAGTAACTCCTGACGGCGAAACAGAATTCGTGGAGTTTGACACTCTTTTAGAAAAGAGTGATATTATAACTGTGCATTGTCCTCTTACAGAGCAGAGCGCTGATATGTTTAACCAAGAAACCTTTAACAAATGTAAGGATGGTGCTTTCTTCATAAATACCTCCCGTGGCGGTGTTGTTGACGAATACGCATTATGTAACGCCCTTAAAAGCGGAAAACTTAGCGGTGCAGCGGTAGATGTGCTTAAAAGTGAGCCTATGAGTGAGGATTGTCCCCTTTCAGACGCTCCAAACTTAATTATCACTCCACACACAGCTTGGGCTCCTCTTACCACAAGGAAAAGGCTTTTAAATATAGTTACAGATAATATCCTTGCATTTTTAGATGGAAAACCAAAAAACAATGTAGCAGAAAATTAAAGGACTGAAATTATGTTTTCAAGAATTAAAAGTGTCGGTATTTTCGGTATAGACTCTTATATGATAGAGGTGGAGGCTGATATTTCTACGGGGCTTCCCGCCTTTGATATTGTAGGGTTACCCGACACATCAGTTAAAGAATCACGAGACAGAGTAAGAGCCGCAATTAAAAACTGCGGTTTTAAATTTCCTCTTGGAAGAATTACCGTAAATCTAGCTCCTGCCGACCGCAAAAAAGAGGGCTCGGTGTATGACCTGCCTGTGCTTTTAGCTATTTTAAAATCTTACAATCAACTGAAAGCTGATTTGAATGACAGCGTTGTTATAGGTGAGGTCGCACTCGACGGCAAGGTGCGTTCTGCTAACGGAGTGTTGGCTATTACCATAACCGCAAAGCAAAACGGAATTAAGAACATTTTTGTTCCAAAAGAAAATGCTGAGGAAGCCGCCGTTATTGACGGCATAAATGTTTACGGTATTGATAATCTGCCACAACTAATCGCACATTTAAACGGTGAAAAACTGTTAGAAAAAACCTTACCCGTAAGCGACCAAACTGATAATTTATCTTTGATTCCCGATTTCAGTGATGTTAAAGGTCAAATGGCGGCAAAGAAAGCATTAGAGGTTGCCGCTGCCGGAGGGCATAATATTTTGTTGCTCGGTTCCCCCGGCTCAGGAAAAAGTATGTTAGCCAAAAGGCTTCCCGGTATCTTACCCGAAATGACCTTTGAAGAATCCATTGAAACTACTAAAATTCATTCCATAGCCGGAATTCTTGACAAGAAAAATCCACTTGTAACTACCCG
>JAZONB010000133.1:0-3308 GCA_045654305.1 Acutalibacteraceae bacterium
ATTCAAGGTCAAATATTACATACTCCATTATTTCTTCCTAGATTCTGCTTTCATTCTTTCTTCTTTGTTTAAAATTCTTTTTCTAAGTCTTATATTGTTAGGTGTTATTTCCACAAGCTCATCATCCTTGATAAATTCCAAGGCTTGCTCAAGGCTAAGCTTTGAGGGAGGTATTAAACGCAATGCGTCATCCGAGCCTGATGCACGGGTATTTGTCATCTGCTTTTTCTTACACACATTGCAAACTATATCATCGTTTTTGGGATTCTCTCCGACTATCATTCCCTCGTAAACAGGAACACCCGGACCTATGAAAAGTCTGCCTCGGCTTTGGGTGTTAAAGAGACCATAGCCTGTTGATTCGCCCGTTTCGTGAACTATAATTGAGCCGGTTGAACGCTGGTCGATATCACCCTTATAAGGCTCGTAGCTGTTAAACACGTGATTCATTATTCCGTTGCCGTTAGTATCGGTCAAGAACTGTGAACGGTAACCGAGAAGCCCGCGTGCAGGAATTAGGAACTCAAGATGTGATGTTCCTCCCTCGCGGGTACCCATATTTTTAATTTCCGCCTTGCGAGTACCAAGACGCTCCATAACAGTGCCGACATATTCCTCAGGCACCTCTATCATAAGCAGTTCGATAGGCTCTAAAAGTGTGCCGTTTTCGTCCTTTTTATAGATAACCTCGGGAGGTGACACCTGAAACTCATAACCCTGACGGCGCATAGTTTCAATTAAAATTGAAAGGTGCAACTCTCCTCTGCCCGAAACCTTAAAGGTGTCGGCACTGTCGGTCTCCTCAACCCTGAGACTCACATTGGTCATAACCTCTTTGAAAAGTCTGTCACGCAGATTTCTCGAGGTTACAAACTTGCCGTCCTTACCCGCAAATGGTGAATTGTTAACTATAAAGTTCATAGCCAAGGTAGGCTCGTCTATCTTAACAAAAGGTAACGCTTCTATGTTATTAGTATCACACGCTGTTTCGCCTATTTCAAGGTTGGCAAGTCCTGCCACCTGAATAATGTCGCCCACCTGAGCAGACTCAGCCTCATAGCGTTTAAGTCCTTTGTACATAAACAGCTTTGCAATTTTAACATTGGTCGAGGTGCCGTCTTTATGGCAAACAGCAACATTTTGACCTGAATTCACCTTGCCTCTTATAACTCTGCCTACACCGATTCTGCCAAGGTAGTCGTCATATTCGATGTTGGTGAAAAGTATCTGCAACGGAGCGTCCACATCCCCCTCTGGCGGGTCAATTTCATTAATCATTGCCTCAAACAAGGGTCTCATATCACTGCCCGCAGTTTCCGGATTAAGTGTAGCATAACCGTCCCTACCGCTCGCAAAAACAACGGGGAACTCGATCTGCTCATCATCAGCGCCAAGCTCAATAAACAGGTCAAGCACCTCATCAACAACCTCGTGAGGACGTGCCACCGGACGGTCGATTTTATTAACAACAACCACAGCTTTTTTGCCTAACGCTAAAGCCTTTTTAAGCACAAAGCGAGTCTGTGGCATACAACCCTCAAAAGCGTCAACAAGAAGTAAAACACCGTCAACCATCTGAAGTATACGCTCAACCTCACCGCCGAAATCGGCGTGACCGGGAGTGTCAACAATATTTATTTTAACATCGCCGTACATAACGCTTGTATTTTTAGAAAGGATTGTGATTCCGCGTTCCCTTTCAAGGTCGTTGGAATCCATTACCCTGTCATCAACATTTTCGTTTTCTCTGAAAGTTCCGCTTTGTTTTAAAAGCTGGTCAACCAACGTAGTTTTACCGTGGTCAACGTGGGCAATTATCGCAACGTTCCTTAAATTTTCTATTCTTGCCATTTTATCGACTCCTTTTAACCTTATTATTTTAACATTAAAATCTTCATATTGCAACGATTTTGTTATTATCATTTTTATTCTGAAAAATTTTCCTTTACATTTAGGAAAGTTTGTGGTAGAATACTAAAGCTGATGTAAATTCGGCATACCTAATACTATGCTTTGGGTGTCCGCCCTTATGGGAGTCACTACGACCCATTGCTTGGTTTTTGGAGTAAATATTAAAAGAGGTGAAAACAATGACTAAAGAAACAAAGCAACAGATTATGGCTGAGTATGCAACTCACGAGGGTGACACAGGTTCTCCTGAGGTTCAAATCGCAGTTCTTACCACCCGTATCAACGAGCTTAACGCTCACCTTAAGGACCATCCGAAGGATAAACATTCTTACCGTGGTCTTTTAAAGATGGTAGGTCACAGAAGAAATCTTTTAGCTTACCTTCAAAAGGTTGATATCGAAAGATACCGTGCTTTAATTAAGCGTCTCGGCATCCGTAAGTAATCGCTTAAAGGCAGACCGTTTACTTTATTCGGTCTGCCTTATTGTCATTGAAAAGGAGATTTTTGCTGTTAGCGATAAATCGAGTGTCCACATTTTTGGATATTGGATTTATTGCTAAGCTGAATCTCCACAAAAAAATTAAAAAGGAGAAAAAACTATGTTCGAAAACTACAAGGTTTATGAAACCGAACTTGCCGGCAGACCGCTCAAAATTGAAACAGGTATGATGGCAGGCCTTGCAAATGCCGCTGTAATGGCATGCTATGGTGACACAAGAGTTCTTTGTACCGTTACCGCATCCGCTAAACCCCGTGAGGGTGTTGATTTCTTCCCTCTTTCTGTTGACTATGAGGAGAAGATGTACTCCGTTGGACGTATTCCCGGCTCATTCACACGCCGTGAGGGCAGAGCCAGCGAAAAAGCAATTTTAGCATCTCGCTGTATCGACAGACCTATCCGTCCTCTCTTCCCTAAGGATATGAGAAACGACTGCTCGGTTGTTGCAACCGTTATGTCTGTTGATCCCGACTGTTCACCTGAGGTTGCTGCTGCAATCGGTGTTTCTGCCGCTATCGCTATCTCTGATATTCCTTGGGCAGGCCCAATATCTAGCGTAAATGTAGGCTTGATTGACGGTGAAATCGTTATCAACCCAACCCTTGAGCAAAGAGCTGTTACAGACCTTAACTTAACCGTATCTTCTACTGCAGATTTGGTTGCTATGATTGAGGCTGGCGCTAACGAAATTGATGACGACCTTATGTTCGACTGCATTATGGCAGGTCACGAAGAAAACAAAAAGGTTGTTGCTTTCATTAACAGCATTGTTGCTGAAATCGGAAAAGAAAAATTCGAGTTCGAATCTAACGACCCAGACCCCGCTATTATGGAAGAAATTGAAGCTTTCTGCATTGAGGATGTAAAGAAAGCTCTTGATACTGATGATAAGCTTGT
>JAZONB010000134.1:0-2999 GCA_045654305.1 Acutalibacteraceae bacterium
GGTATGGAAGAGCAGTTAAAGTCCCTTGCCGACCTTTCATTACTTGGCAACTTTATCGGTATGCTAACCGATTCACGCAGTTTCCTTTCCTACACCCGTCACGACTATTTCCGCAGAATTCTTTGCAACCTTGTAGGCGAATGGGTTGAAAACGGTGAGTATCCTAACGACCAAAAAGCATTGAAAGATTTAATTGAAGGTATCTGCTATAAGAACGCTAAAAGATACTTTGGTTTTTAACAATCTTATAATAAAAAAAGTCGGTCAAAATTGACCGACTTTTTTATTTATAGAATAGTTACTGTATGAGTATTAGTATACTCTTTATTGGGGTTAAGAGAAATTATTGAATCCCTTTTTGTAATATCATAATCGCTGTCTTCTCTATCTGCCATACCGCTCCAAGGTTCAAGGCAAACATATGGAGCCGACGGCTTATGCCAAATAAGAAAATAATCAGCGTCAGGAAAATCCACCTTAACAGCTCTTTCGGTTTTTCGGTTTTTGAGTATTGCACTCTTAGAATTAAGTCCACCGAAAATCAAAGTATCCAACATAAAATATTTATCATACATTGGCAATACATTGGTATTTTTGGCTATCAGCATTTTGTGTTTTTGTATTAAAGGGCCGTTGCATAGCATTGATTCAAAGGTTTCCTTTTTAGGGAATATAATGTCATAATCTTCAATTCCCTCAGGAACGACAAAAGCTTCATGCGAGCCAACAGAAAAATACATTGTGTCATCGGTTAGATTTTTAACTCTGTATTCCGTTTTGAGAGCATTTTTTCTTAAAGTGAAAATTGCACGGAATTCAAACTTAAAAGGATAACTTGCAAGGGTTTCGGCATCATCCTTAAGCAAAAATACCGCCTTTGTATCACTCGCAGACTCAACCTCGAACATTTTTCTCTTAGCAAATCCGTGTTGCGGGATATTATACTCATTTCCGTTAAGAACATATTTGTCATCCCTTGAAGCACCGCAAAGTGGAAACAAAATAGGCGAAGAACCAGACCAAATTTGAGGGTCGACCTGCCAAATATACTCATATCCGTCTTTAACTATGCTTTTAAGTTCAGCACCGAACTCAGAAATTTTCACAGTTAGAACATCGTTCTTTAAAGTAATCATTTATATCATCCTATTTGCAATATGTGCTTACGATTCTTTTCATATCATCAAAATGTTTTTCCATATCATCAACTAATTTGAGCTGAGTACGAGCACGCACAAGATTATGCTCAGGATAGGCTGTTTTAAAATATACATCTCCTGCAATGTAATCGGCTAAGAAACGCATACCACATTCAACGGTCATCATCTTAGCGCCCTCGGGCAAAAGCATAATTTCTTCGTTGCTAAGCTTTCCATCACAGCCTGTCAAATAGCCCTCTGTATAAACCTTAAATAAGTCAAGGTTAAGCCAAACCTTTGAAATATCCTTTTCATCCTCAGCTGCATTGTTGGCACCGAAACGAATTGCATCACCAAAGTCAGTCACCGAAAATCCCGGCATAATAGTATCAAGGTCAAGTACACACAAAGCTTTTCGGGTGAATTTATCTAAAAGAACATTATTAAGCTTTGTATCGTTATGGGTAACGCGAAGAGGAATTACTCCTTCGGCAAATTTATTATTTAACAACTCGTAGAACTCGGCTCTGTCCTTGATAAATTCTATCTCAGCCTCAACATTTTTAGCTCTGCCTGACTTGTCCTCAGCAACAGCGTCTAAAAAGTCCTTATATCGCTTTGCTGTATTATGAAAATCGGGAATAATTTCAAATAGTGTATCAGCAGGAAAATCCGATAAATCATGTTGGAACTTACCAAAAGCATAAGCGGCTTCATAAAAGTCATCAGGTAGTCCAACGCTCTCAAGGGATAACGCATCATCGACATACACATACATACGCCAACATTTACCCTCATCATCACGGTAAAATCCTTTGCCATCTTTAGTGCGAATCATATTTAAAATACCACGGTTGTCAGGTTCTTTTTTTCTCAAAAAGTCAGTAACCCTGATTATATTATCCATCAATTTATCAGGCTCTTTAAAAACATAGGTGTTAATAGCCTGCATAACATATTTTATAACCTTACCGTCCGCATTACGGCAACAAACTAAAAAAGTGCTGTTTATATGTCCTTTACCAAACGCTTTGCACTCAAAACATTCGCCATCGGTACAAAACTGTTTAATAACACTTCCGCAACGCTCTAACATATTCATCATAAAACTTTCTCACTTTCGGTTAATTTTAATACGCCGATGTCTTACAACAATTATAGGAGTTATTCGACAATTTGTCAACTACATTTATACTAATGAAAAGCATAAACAGCGGCAAAATCAGAATTTCGCCGCTGTTTATAAAAAATCATTTTAACACTATAAAGATTAAGAAATTATTTCCTTTAAAATTTCATCAATTTGAGATTCCTCACGCATTCCCGAAATAGCATCAGCCTGAGTAAGAGAAACTGTAGCTGCCTTTGTTGCTAAAGTCAAAATATTAGCTTCATCAAGACCTCTGTATATGCCAACTAAAGCGCCAGCGCAAAAAGCATCGCCGGCACCGGTAGTGCCTTTAATCGCTTCTTTTGAAATATTGAAAGATGGCAGAGAAAAGAAACCGTTATCCGACAGACAAACGCCGATTTCTTTTGTATGAATAATAACCCTCTCGGACACACCCATACTTTTAAGTTTACGGGCAATTTGCTCTAAATTATCATTAGTAGCGGTAATGCCCGTTAACATACCTGCCTCTAACTCATTTATTATTAAGTTATCGGTAAAAGGCAGGCACTCCTTGACTAAATAATAACGGTCACTGTTTTCGCTCACAAGGTCAATAGAGGTTGTAAAGCCATGTTCTTTTGCCTTTTGGAGAATTTTCTTTCCCTCACCGTTATCTACTTTATCAAGTAATAGAAAATAACCCAAATGAAACAATTTAACATTTAGTTCATCAAATTTAACGTCAT
>JAZONB010000135.1:0-2621 GCA_045654305.1 Acutalibacteraceae bacterium
AAAGCAACCGTAATTGCATCTACCGCATCTCCTTATAAATTTGCAAAATCTGTGCTTTCTGCAGTTTCAACAGAAGAAGGTAAAGACGAGTTTGATACCGTTAATTTGCTTTCCTCAAAAACCGCAACCGAAATTCCCGAGCCTATAAAAGCGCTTGAAAACGCAACTGTACGCTTTAAGGAAATCTGCGAAAAGGATGAGATGCTAGAGAGCGTTTACTCCGCTTTAAAAATTAATTAAAAGAAAAACGGGTATATTCAAGATATACCCGTTTGCTGTAATGAAAACTATTTCATCTTAAAGGTGTCACAGCAGGTGTCCTTCGAAGAATCGGCAATACCGTCACCTACATGAATTTTACCTGCAGAACAGGTGTCATTTTCGGTGTGGTAAACACAGTTTTTAACAATACAGCTGATACAAGACTTAGTTTGACAACTATTATCCATCGTAAAGTCCCGTCCTTTCTGACCTTAAGTTTTCCTAAAGTCAAGTTTATTTTGTGACACAAAATCTCTATTATTCACCGAAAGGAGAAAATCCATTGAGTATTTACGCAATTTCAGATTTACACTTATCCTTTGGAACTGATAAACCAATGGATATTTTCCGTGGTTGGGATAATCATACAAGTAAGCTTTTTGCAAACTGGAATCGCCTCATAGGCAAAGATGATACCGTTGTGATACCCGGCGACCTTTCGTGGGCGCTGAAACTCAGAGAAACCAAAGAAGATTTTGAATTTTTAAAAACTCTTAACGGCAAAAAAATACTTTTAAAGGGAAACCACGATTTATGGTGGAGTACTGCTAAAAAAATAAATGAGTTTTTTAATCAAAATGAAATTTCGGACTGTCAGATTCTTTATAATAATTCTGTTGTTGCTGAGGACCACGCCATTGCAGGTACCAGAGGTTGGTTTTACGATAATTCGGGAAGCCAAAAGGTGCTTTTGCGTGAAGCCGGCAGACTTGAGACTTCCATAAAATCAGCCGAGCAAACTGGTCTTCCTATTTTAGTTTTTCTTCACTATCCGCCTGTATACGGCGAATATGTCTGTGAAGAAATTTTAGATGTACTAAAAAGACATAATATAACCGATGTTTATCACGGTCATATACACGGCTCAGGCTTTAACAATGCCGTTAAAGAATATGACGGTATAAAATTTCACTTAATATCGTGTGATTGCATTGATTTTACACCAATTAAGATAGTGTAATTATATAATTTGTATAAATTTTAAAATATCTAAAAAAATACTGGAAAAATTTATTACAGTATGATATAATGTCATCAACTATGTAAGTGGGTATTCCACTTTTACGGAGGTATAACAAAAAATGAGTTTAAAAGCAAGTAAAAATGTCGGCACAAACAGATATGAATTAGAAATTGTTGTTGACGGCGAGAAATTTCGCGAGGCTATAAAAGCCGCATACCAAAAGAATGCAAAAAACATAAGCATTCCCGGTTTCAGAAAGGGTAAGGCTCCTTTTAGCTTTGTTGAAAAATATTACGGAAGCGAAGTTTTCTTCGAAGATGCACTTGACCTTATTTACGCTGAAGTTGTTGAAGAAGCTATCACTGAATCCGGTCTTAAGGTTATCAACGATAAAATGGATTTCGATATGGTTTCCATCTCTAAAGAGGACGGCGTAGACTTTAAGGTTACACTTACAACCTACCCCGAAATCGAAATCGGCAAATATAAAGGCTTAAAGGCTGAAAAGGTTATCGCTAAGGTAGCAAAATCTGAGGTTGATGCACAGATTAACGCTATGGCTGAGCGTAATGCCCGTATGGTTGAGGTTGCAGACAGAGCTGCCGCTATGGGTGACACCGTAACTATCGACTTTGAAGGCTTCTGCGATGGCGTTGCATTTGACGGCGGTAAAGCCGAGGGTCACGCTTTAGAGTTAGGCTCCGGTCAATTCATCCCCGGCTTTGAGGACCAAATCGTGGGCAAGAATATCGGCGATGAGTTCGATGTTAATGTTACCTTCCCCACCGAGTACGGCGCTGAAAACCTTGCAGGCAAGGATGCTACATTCAAGTGCAAGCTCCACGAAATCAAGGTTCGTGAGTTGCCTGAGATTGATGATGAGTTCGCTAAAGATGTCAGCGAGTTTGATACTATTAAAGAATTACGAGCTGACTTAAAGGCTAAAGCACTTGAGAGAAAGCAAAAGGCTGCTGAAGAAGAGGTTGAAAACGACCTCGTTGAGCAAATCGTTTCAAGCATCAAGGGCGATATCCCCGAGGCTATGTTCGAAAACCGCCTCAACCAGAGCGTTGAAGAATTTGCTTACCGTTTGCAGTCACAGGGTCTTGACCTTGACACATATCTCAAGTACACAAACGCTACCATTGATGAGTTCAAAAACTCTTTCCGTCCTCAGGCTGAGGGTCAGGTTAAGTTCAGATTAGCGCTTGAGAAAATCGTTGAACTCGAGAAAATCGAGGCTACTGAAGAAGACATCAACGCTCAGATTGAAAAAATGGCTGAGCAATACGGTATGGAGGCTGACAAGATTCGTGCAGCTGTTCCCACCGAGGAAATCGCAAAGGATTTAGCAGTTGGTAAGGCTATTGACTTTATCAAGGAAAATGCAGAGATT
>JAZONB010000136.1:0-4222 GCA_045654305.1 Acutalibacteraceae bacterium
CATTATGCCATATAAACCTGTATTTGTCAATACAAAAAATGCATTTATGTATTCACAAAAAAAACGAGCAATATTTGTTTGTTTTGCCGATTTTGACGGTTTAAAGGCGATTTTTTGGAGCTCTGCCGAATAAAACGATACACCTATATTATATATATAGCGTTTCTCCGCCTTTCACGCAATAGATTTTTCCTTTTTGGGAAAACCACACGTCGGTTTTAGACGGATTATATATCATCTTTTTATCCACGCTCGTTTGCAGGTTTTCGTATGCCTTTACATAGTCGTATATTTCAATGTTTGTAGCATACCAAATATCCTCTTTGTTTCCGATATGCTCGGCAAACTTTTCGATTACATCCCAATTATCGTTATTATCGAATTCATAGCTGTGTACCCAAAGATAAAACATCCAGCTTCCCACGATTTTTTCGGTGGGAGTTTCGATAAATCTTTCTGCTAATTTCATAAGATTAGGGTTATTGTGATGACAGGTAGGGTGAAGCTCGAGCCAATTTTTAGGAAAACCGAAATTCTCGGTCGCTTTCACCGTTCTCGAGTAGCAAACCCCGCACTTTTTCAAAACATCGATTACCTCATCATTATATGTTCCGTAAGGATATGCCATTCCTCTGGCGATTGTTCCGTACTCTTTTTCAACATTTTTTCTGTCCTCAAGGATTTCTGTTATTACCTCGTCCGCTCTGAGTTTCTCCAACCATGGGTGGGTTAATGCGTGTATAGCGACCTCGTGTCCCGAATTCACAAAAAGTTCCTTTGCCTCGGACAGCTTCATTCTTCCGTAAAAACGCTCACGCACCTTGTCCTCGGGCGCATACAAAGCGGTGTTAATATTAAAAGTGCCTTTGATTCCGTATTTGTCCAAAATTTCAATTAATCTTATGTCCTGCACGACACCGTCATCATAGCTGAGTGTCAGCACCTTTGACTTGCCGTCTTTTAATTTCATAAGCATAATAAAATCCCCCTATACTAATTTAAACCGCAGTTTATTATATTCTCTCTTAAAATCAAAAGCAATATATTATATCTTACCCCAACAATATATCAGTCACAAGCATAACGCAAAAACCAACTAACAGCGCATAGGTCGCTCCCCTTTGGTGCCCGTGAGCGTGGGTTTCGGGTATCATTTCGTCACTGATGACATAGAGCATCGTTCCGCCTGCAAAAGCAAGGGCAAAAGGCAATATTGCAGTTGAAACGCTCACCGCAAAGTAGCCAAGCAATGTTCCAAGCACCTCAACAAGCCCCGTCATCATGGCACAAACAAAGGTTTTTCGAGGCGACACTCCCGCCGCCAACATGGGAGCTATAATAACCATTCCCTCTGGAATGTTCTGAAGCGCAATACCGCCCGAAATCATAAGCGCTTGTGTGGTATCGCCCACGCCAAAGCCTACACCCGCCGCAATTCCCTCAGGCAAATTGTGTATGGCAATAGCGGTGACGAACAATAACACTCTGCTTAAATTCTCGTTGTTATGGGTTTCATCCTCAGGTCCGACCAAACGATGCAAATGAGGTATGAATTTGTCGAAGAAATTAAGAGAAACCGCACCCGCAAAAATACCTATAACGGTAATCACTCCATATCCGTCACCATAATCAACAGACGGCAAAATCAGTCCGATTACAGCAGCAGCAAGCATAACACCCGCCGCAAACGACAGAATCATATCAGAAAAAGTGTGGGACATTTTCTTAAAAGCAAAGCCGATAAGAGAGCCGAAAACGGTCGCCAGCCCCACGCCTATCGCCGTTAATAATACAAGCTTCATATCTAATAACTCCTTTTGTAAGTTAAACAAAACATATACAAAAACGGATTTTCTAAGGAATCACAATATTATTTCGCCCAATCTCGAGCAAATATTCGCCATTTTTTAACAGCTCAGCAATGCCGAACGAGTCATTCGGCAAGCAAGCCGACCTTAACGCCGCCACTCCCTCGTGATTTCTATTTGGGTGATGAAAATCGGAGCCGGCAGTCACAATCGAACTGTTATTTGCCTTTGCATAAACCGAGGCTATTCCCACTCTGGAATTGTGACCGGGGTGCATATTAAAAACCTCGATTCCGTCCAAAAGTCCAGTATCAATAGTTTGCATACCGTCCCTCATTGGATGTGCTTGCACAAAAACGCTATTGGGCATTGCGTAATTTTTTCTAAAGTTTTCAAGCCCGAAAGGCAACAAATCGTATATTTCAAAGAGCATCTCTTTGTTGATGCCAAAAATAAGATAGTCGTTATCACATTCCGTAAACCTTATCTCTGCGCCAAGATAAACTTTTATGCCTGACTCATCACCGTGTTTTTTGGTTTCTTCAAAATCACGCATAAAATCATCTATATATTCTTTTTTTTATCTCGTTTGTTTGATAGATAAAATGATTTGTTATCGTTACCGCATCATAGTCGAGATTTTTATAAATTCGAACCATTTCTTTGGGCGATATCTCACTGCAAGCACTCGCAGGAGATGTGTGCGCATGCAGTTCAATTCGGTATTTGTATTGTGATAAAAGTTTATTTTTATATTCTTGCGAAGTCATTTTGTCATCACCTGTATATATTATATCGCTTAAAAGGTTGCGGTGAAAATTTTTAATATTTTAAATATTACTTTTTTCGTCGGGTTGCCACCTATTCGTATTACGACTAAAAACCTTAAATTTTCTTTATAAACACATTACACTCTTTGCAATAATGCATGTTCTTAATTTTGGCAACCTCAGACCATTTAACTTTATCTGAAATTCTAACCTTTTGCTTATCAGCCAATGAAATCCATTTTAAAACAAAAGGAGAGTTAAAGGGAACATACCCTTCTTCCATTTCTTTTTGACAATACGGACATTTCATTCCATCACCGCCTATGTGTTATTATAATGGTTATGGTAAGTCGAAACAGAAGTGTTTGGACACAAAATCTTTGATTTTGTCACAAATTTCTTTTGAAATTTGTCCATATCCATTGCAATGAGTGTTGTCGAAGCGCTTTTCAGCGTTTCGACAAACTACAATCATTATAACATAAAAGCGGCGGAGCCGCAAGGTTTAGTGAAGAGTGAAAAAGTAAAATCCCGCACGCTTTTGCATTCGGGATTTTTGGGTAGTTTGAACTTAATGACACGAATTAAATGTGACTGAAAATCGGAGATTTCTTCTACTTAAAAGCGGCATTTCTACTATCTTAGTTTTTCAAACGTTTCAAGCCAGAGTCTTTTTATAATTTCGTGGCCGCATGGGGTAGGATGTACACCGTCGGCAGTCCAATACTCGGGCGGAGCTTTCGTGCAAGCTTCATCAAAAGCCGCCTGTAATTCAATAAGAGGCAAACTGTATTTGTTGGCAATTTTCTTCGCAACCTCAGCCTTTTCGGCAACATCTTTTTTAAATCGTTCCAGTCGGTCGGGAATTTCATCGGCGTTACAGGTAGCAGGGCCTTCCAACACATAGGGTGCAATAATCATAAGCTTTGTTTCAGGACAGGCAGCTCTAACCTCATCAATAAGCATGGTATATATCTTTTCAAATTTTTCTGTATCGACACCATTTCGAGAGCCTATTTCATGCCAGGCATCATTTACACCGATATAAATACTTGCGTAATCGGGGGAGAGATTTATAAAATCAGCCTTGATTCTTGCATAAAGATCCACTATTCTGTTGCCGCTTACACCACGGTTGAGAAATTCATATTCATTCGGATAATCCAACCCTAGTGAAGCCTTAACTAAATTTGCGTATCCGTTACCCATACCGTAAAAATTATCACGAGGTCGACCACAATCGGTTATGGAATCACCCTGAAATAAAATTATTTTAGCCATATTATTTCCTCCTTTTTCCACATAATAACATAAAAGTGGCGAAGTTACAATACTTATTACCTCTTACCTGTTACTTTTTACTTCACAAAAATCCCGTTCTCATTGTTTTAGTGAAAAGTGAAGAGTGAAGAGGTAAAAAGTAAAAATCCCGCCCTCTTTCGAGAACGGGATTTTTGGTGGAGACAACTGGACTTGAACCGGTGACCCCTTGCATGTCAAGCAAGTACTCTGACCAACTGAGCTATGCCTCCATATTATAATTAGTATATCATATTCTTATGTGATTTTCAATATGAAATCGCCACAAAAAAGTGACAATAAATCAATGCGGAACATTGTATTCACTTCGTGGCGAAGCCACAC
>JAZONB010000137.1:0-11191 GCA_045654305.1 Acutalibacteraceae bacterium
GCTTGGGAAGCATATTTGGTATACTTGTCAACACAAAGTTTTTCCTGCCCCTTTAAATCTTTTAATAAATCCATTTCTTTTTGCGTTAATTGCATAAAAAATCACCTCGGAAATATTCTTTCCCGAGGTGTAAAATTTATGCAATTGTTTGCGCCAAAGTAATAATTATTGGCATTGTTATAACCGAAAGTATTGTACTTAAAGAAACAGTACTTACGGACAACGGTGTGTCGCCGCCGTATTTCGAGGCGAACATTGTGGTAATAGCAGCTGTCGGTGCCGCTGCACAAATTGTGCAAGCCACCAATACCTCATCTTTAATTCCGCAAAGATACATACCTAACAACACTAATGAGGGGAATAAAATAAGTCTTATAAAGATGGTGTATAGTGTTTTGAAGTTTTTAAGCCCATCTAAAACATTGCTGTTTGCAAGGTGGTACCCGATTATAATCATGGGCAACGGCGTGTTGAGCGCTGCCATAAAAGATATTGGCTCGTATATTATTTTTGGAATAGGAATGTTAAGGAAATAAATTAGCAAACCGATTGTAACACCGATAATTCCGGGGTTTAAGAGTATTTTTTTAGGTGTAAAACCGGCGCCTTTGCCATTCATTAGGAAGACACCGTAGCTCCAAGCAAAAATATTGAACACAGCAATAAACGATGTTCCGTAGAAAACGCCCAAATCTCCGATTAAAGACTGCATGAGAGGAATTGACATAAATGCGCAGTTTGAGAAAATTGTGCTGAATTGTAACACCTTTTGACGGTTTTCGTCCTTATCCCTTATCAGTATTCGGCTAAAGATTATGTAACCCAAGTGAACTATGATTGCGATAGCAAAACTCACAAGCAGATTTTTGAGTGTTGCAGGGTCGTATTCTCTGACAAAAGACTTAATTATAACGCTAGGCGTCACGATGGTTAAAACCAAGTCTGTCATTTGTTTTACGGTGATTTCACCAAGCATTTTAAGCTTAGTTAAAAGAACACCGAGCATAATCAAAATAAGTAATATTAAAACCTGTGTCAAAACATTAATAAACATACTATCTACCTTTAAAAAAGACTGATTTAAAATCAGTCTTAATTATATAGCATTTCTAATTTTTTGTAAAGGCTAAATATTTCTGCCTCTTTTAACACTTTGGTTTCCGAACTTTTTTCTGACATTATATATACAGTCGTCAACCTGTTCTGTTCTGAGATTTGTTTCACCGTCTTCAAACATATTTGTTTGCTGAGCGTCTATATGCTCTTTAAGATTGATAGCTCTTAGTCCCACCGACCTTAACGGCTCGCCGAAGGTGTAGTTTGCTTTAAACAGTTCAAACCCTCGTTGTGCCAAGGTTATAGCGCAGTTGGTAGGGGTGCGGTGACTGTGACTGAACTCCTTAACCTTTAAGGATGAGGTCCTTATGTGTACCTGAACTCCTCCGGCATATAAATTCTTTTCTTTAAGGGTTTCGCAAAGGGTTTCTGCAAAACTTAGAAAGGCTTTCCATACTTGCTCGTCATCGGTAAAATCTTTACCGCTTGTAACCGATTTTCCCACGCTTTTAGGTTTGTCATTTTCAGTGGGTGTGATAACGGGGGAGTGGTCTTCGCCTAAAGCAAAGGCTTTAAGTTCTAAACCGTTTTTGCCCAATAGTTTCTTGAGCGACAGGTCATCGCAATAGGTTATTTCACCAATAGTTCTAACCCCTATACTTTTGAGTTTTTCTAAGGTCTGTTTTCCTACAAATAATAGGTCACTAATTGGTAAATCCCATACCTTTTGTTTATAATTTTCACGGCTTATAACTGTTACGGCGTCTGGCTTTTTCATATCCGAGCCGAGCTTTGCGAAAACCTTGTTAAAACTGACCCCAACAGAGGCAGTAATTCCAAGCTCTTTTTTTATATCTTCCTTGATTTTGTGAGCGATTTCCTCACCACTGCCGAAAATCACCGTACTGCCGGTAATATCCAACCAACATTCGTCGATACCAAAGGGCTCAATCATATCGGTGTAGCGCCTGTAAATCGCTTGAGCCTTTTTGGAGTAAAGCTCATATTCCTTATAAATAGGGGGCAGAGTCACTAAATCGGGACACTTTCGTTTAGCTTCGAAAATTGCTTCGGCGGTTTTAACGCCGTGAGCTTTAGCCAATTCGTTTTTTGCGAGGACTATCCCGTGGCGGTTTTCCTTGTCACCGCAAACTGCAACAGGCAAATCCTTAAGGGTGGGGTTAAAAACCAAAGAAACCGATGCGAAAAAGTTATTCAAATCACAATGAAGAATAATTCTGTCCTGCAAAGTTGCCACCCCCAAACATTAGTTCGGGTATATTATAACTCTTATAAACTAAAAAGTAAACAGGGAATTTAATGCATTTGGAACATATCTAATGCTTTGATGTGCATACGCTCTATATGTCGGGTGCTGTAATTAAGTATAAGACTTATATCCTCTAAGGTTTTACCGAATATGTATTTTTGGTAAAGCAATTCACTCAAAATTCCGCCGTCCACCTCGGCTATCTGTTTTTCGATTTTAAGGCGTAGCTCTAAAGCTTCCTTTAATGCATTATCATAATTAGCTTTAAGTTCCGGGTTGACATTTGCCATATTTCTTATGCGGTTAATCTTTGTTTCCTGCAAAAGATAGCTGTTTAAGTATTTCTTTTTTTCTTTGCGCATTTTTTGCCCTCCTTTAAAAGCTTGGGACGGATAAGTGCTACATACTGTCCGTAGCTGTAATTAGTATTATTTGCTTTGTTGTAGATATTGCATTCCCGCACAATTATTTGTAAGGGACTTGAAAATTCAAGGTGACGTTTTTTGAGTTCCTTTCTCCACATTCTTTCGCCTTTTGCTTTGCAGGCGGCGCAACAATATTCTACAGTTCCTTTCGGAAGGCGACCGCCGCAACAGCGGCAATGGGTTAAATTTTTTTCATAAAAATTTCTGCTTTTGCAATGTGGGCATATATAAAACAGTTCAAATGGTGTGTCGGAAAAGTTATGGGTTTCATAGGTTTTTTCAGGTTCCTCAAAATCATTTCCGCAGTTTTTGCAGTAGTACAAATGAATTTTCTCCTTTACTTGACAATTACGAAATAATGTATTATAATGATAAAAAATTACTGAATTTCGTATTATCGCTGATTATAATACGGAATTTCGCATTTGTCAAGGACTAAATTACGAGATTTAGTAAAAAGGAGAAAATTATGATATTTGTATATGATTTAATTGAAGAGCTTTGTATTAAAAAGGGTGTGAATGTCACTACGCTTTGTAAGGATTGCGCAATTCCTCGCTCCACACTTACTGATTATAAAAAAGGAAGGATAAAGAGTCTTTCAGCAGACACACTTTGCAAAATTGCCGACTATTTCGGCGTGAGCATAGGGTATCTTTGCGGTTCACCCTTAGCTGTTGCTGATGAGGAGCAATTAAAAACTTTGCTTTTTGGCGAGGGTGTAGTTGTGACGGACCAAATGTGGCAAGAAATAAAGGATTATGCTCAGTTTATTAAACAGAAATATAATAAAAATAATCCTTGACAAATAGGATACTAATAGATATAATATCATTTGTGACATTAGAGGTGGAAGTATGATTATTGATTTAAAACATATATTTGTTACCGATAATTCTGCTTTGCCGATAAAGTATGCTTTAGATTTGTCCGATGTAGATTATATGGGTGAATATCCGCTCAAAAAACTCGTAGAAATCGTTGGAGAAATCACGAATAAAGCAAGTCTTGTAAGGTTAGAGGCTCAAATTTCTTTTGAGTTTGATGCTTCGTGTGACCGCTGCGGTACCCGAACCGCCAGAACGCATACCTTAAAGGTATCAAAATCCTTGGCAACCTCGATTGAGGGGGAGGACAGCGATACTATTATTACAGTTCCTGATATGAAACTTGACTTGGACGAGTTATTGTATACGGAAACCGTAACAAATCTACCCATGAAGCATTTGTGCGATGAAAACTGTAAGGGAATATGCTATAAATGCGGTAAAAACCTAAATGAAGGCGAATGCGGTTGTGTTAAAAAGGAAATTGACCCCCGTCTTGCCGCCTTAGCTGATTTACTAAAATGATGAATTGGTTTACTTGAAGGAGGTGCCAACATGGCAGTACCAAAGAGAAAGACTTCTAAAGCAAGAAGAGATAAAAGAAGAAACAATTTATGGAAGCTTACCGCTCCTACCTTGGTAAAGTGTGAGTGCGGTGCTTACAAGCGTCCCCACAGACTTTGCCCCGCTTGCGGAACCTATAATGGCCGTACAGTTATTGAGGTTGGCGAATAATCTATTAAATTAAGGTCAGAGGAGGAGAGGTTAATTTCCTTCTCTGATTTTTTTGTGTGAGGTGAGTGTAGTGTCGGTTACGGTGAAATCGGTTTTAAAGGGCAGTCCTGCGTACAAGATAGGTATGAGGGAAAATGATACCTTAGTAAAGCTTAACGGTAATGAGATAATGGATGTTCTCGACTATCGTTTTTATCAGAATGCTGAGAAATTGACTGTTGAGTTTGTTAATGCTAAGGGTAAAATCAAGTCAAAACGCTTAAAGAAAAAAGAATATGACGAGTTAGGTCTCGAATTCGAAACCTATTTGATGGATAAAAAACATTCTTGCCGAAACAAGTGTATTTTCTGCTTCATCGACCAGTTGCCAAAAGGGCTTCGTGAAAGCCTTTATTTCAAGGATGATGACTCTCGTCTATCATTCCTTTTCGGTAATTATATCACCCTTACCAACATTACAGAGCACGAGGTTGAACGCATTATAAAAATGCATATAAGTCCTGTCAATATTTCTGTTCACACCACTAACCCTGAGCTTAGGGTTAAAATGATGAACAATAAAAATGCGGGCAAGGCTTTAGATATAATCTATCGCTTTAATGAGGCGGGTATTAAGCTTAATTGTCAGCTGGTGTTAGTGCCAGATTATAATGACGGTGAAGAGCTTGAAAGAAGTCTTAAGGACTTAACTGCGCTCGAAAACGTAGAGTGCATAGCCGCCGTTCCTGTTGGTCTTACGAGGTATCGAGAGGGACTTTGTGAAATTGGTCCATTTGATAAAGAAAGAGCCCAAAAAACGGTTGATATATTAGAAAAATACAGCGATATTACCCTCCAAAAATACGGTGAACGCCGAGTTTTCGCGGCTGACGAATTTTATATTTTATCCGAGAGAAAAATGCCTGACGCCGACTATTACGGAGAGTTTTTACAGCTTGAAAACGGGGTGGGCTTAGTACCGCTTCTTTTAAGCGAAACTGATGATGCAATAAATCTTAGTGATTATAAATTAGAAAAAAAGCGCAAAATCACTATAGCCACAGGTGAGGCGGCGGAACCTTTTATAAAGTCGGTTATTGACAAAGTGACAAAAAAATGGGATAATTTGGAATGCAAAGTAGTTGCTGTTAAGAATAATTTCTTTGGTGGCAAGATTACAGTTGCGGGACTCGTTACCGCTACCGATATTTTAGAGCAATTAAAGGACGAGGAATTAGGCGAAGAACTGCTTATTCCTGATGTAATGCTTCGTGACGGTACTGATATGTTTTTAGACAGTATCACCTTAGACGAATTGTCCGAAAAGCTTAATATAAAAATCACACCTGTCGCTAATGATGGGTATGAGTTTTTAGATAAAATTTTAGGAGTAGTTGAAGAGAATGGCTAAACCAATAGTTGCTGTTGTTGGAAGACCCAACGTAGGCAAATCCACACTTTTCAATAAAATAATAGGAAAAAGACTTTCCATTGTAGATGATACACCGGGTGTTACTCGTGACCGTATTTACGGTGATGCCGAGTGGCAGGGTCACAAATTTATGATGGTAGACACAGGCGGTATAGAGCCGAAAACAGATGATATTATCTTAAGCAGTATGCGTTCTCAGGCTCAGCTTGCTATTGATACGGCTTCTGTTATAGTTTTTGTTACCGATTTAAAGACGGGTGTTACTGCCGCCGATATGGATGTTGCCGCTATGCTTCAAAAAAGCGGAAAACCTATCGTGCTTTGCGTTAATAAGTGCGATAAAATCGGTGATACTCCAATGGAGTTTTATGAGTTTTATAATTTGGGACTTGGTGACCCTATTGCCGTTTCTTCGGTACACGGCCACGGAACAGGCGACCTTTTAGATGCGGTTATGTCCCACATTGATGATGCAGAGTTTGAAACTTTAGAAGAGGATATTATAAATGTTGCCGTAATCGGCAAGCCGAATGCGGGTAAATCTTCCCTTATTAACAATATTGCGGGTGAAGAGCGTTCTATTGTTTCAAGTATTGCAGGAACAACAAGAGATGCGATTGACACTAAGGTTACGAGAAACGGAGTTAACTATAATTTCATTGACACTGCGGGCCTTCGCCGCAAATCTAAGGTTGAAGATAATATAGAAAAATACAGTGTTCTCAGAGCTAAAATGGCTATTGAGCGAGCTGATGTTTGTGTTATTATGATAGACGGTGCTGAAGGATTTACCGAACAGGATTCTAAGGTGGCAGGCTTGGCACTTGAAGAGGGAAAGGCTTGTATTATTGCGGTTAATAAGTGGGATGCGGTTGATAAGGACGGTACCACAATGGATGCATACCGCAAAAAGCTTATGGTAGATTTTTCTTTTATGCCGTATGCTCCCATTGTATTTATTTCTGCTAAAACAGGACAGAGGGTGGATAGGCTCTTTGAACTCATAAAATATGTTAACGAGCAGAACACAATGCGTATTTCCACGGGTATGCTTAACGATATTTTGGCGGATGCCACAGCCCGTGTTCAGCCTCCGACCGACAAAGGAAAGAGACTTAAAATTTATTATATGACTCAGGCTTCTACTAAGCCTCCGACATTTGTTTGCTTCTGCAACAAGGCGGAACTTTTTCATTTTTCTTATCAGAGGTATCTCGAAAACCAAATCCGTTCAACCTTTGGTTTGGAGGGTACGCCCGTTAGGTTTGTTATTCGTGAAAGGGGAGACAAATAGTGCTTCTTAGCATAGCAGTTATTATTTTTGCGTATTTAGTAGGAAGTGTAAATTTTGCTGTAATTTTCAGTAAGGTGTTTTTGAAAAAGGATGTCAGAAATGTTGGCAGTGGAAATGCGGGAACTACTAATGTTATGCGTAGCGCAGGCTTTTTACCCGGTGCGCTAACTTTCTTGTGTGATGCGCTTAAAGGTTTCGTTGCAAGCTTTGCGGGACTAAAGGTTTTTGAGTATGTTTCGCATTTTGCAGAGGGTGAATGGGCAATGCCTGCTTACGGAGCATTAGCTTGCGGACTGGCTTGTATGATAGGACATGTTTTTCCCATCTTCTTCCAACTTAAGGGTGGAAAAGGCGTGGCTACAAGTGTAGGAATTTTTGCGGTTTGCAATCCTTTGGCTATTTCACTTGGTCTTGCTGTATTTGCTTTTGTTTTGCTTTTGTCGAAAATGGTTTCTTTAAGCTCATTAATTGCGACCGTTACCGTTGTTGCTCTTTCGATAAAGTTTTATGACCAATATGCAGCTTTTTGGCCTCAAGCGATATTGATAATTATTATGGGCGTTATTATCTTTGCAAAGCATAAAGACAATATTAAGCGTTTAATGTCGGGTACCGAGAATAAAATCGGAGGTAAAAAGAATGGCTAAAATAACTGTTTTAGGCTCAGGCGGATGGGGTATGGCTTTGGCTTTAGCCGCCAATAAAAATGGGTGCGATGTAACCCTTTGGTCTCCTTTTGCCGAAGAGGTTAAGACCTTAAATGAAAAACGCACTAACGAAAAACTGTTAAAGGATATTAATCTGCCCGAAGAAATAAAGGTCACCGATGATTTATCTGTGGTTGAGGGTGACACAATAACAATAATCGCTGTTCCGTCTATTGCTGTTAGAGAGGTTGCTCATAAGCTGTCTGCTTTTAAGGATTTCGGTATTGTTGTTAACGTTTCAAAGGGATTTGAAAAGGGAAGTCTCAAAAGACTTTCTGAGGTTATTGCCGAAGAATTGGGAGATGTTCCCATTGTTGTTTTGTCGGGACCTTCCCACGCTGAGGAGGTTGCCCGTAATATCCCGACATCGCTTGTTGCGGCAGGGAATTCGTTACCTGCGGCTCAGGCTGTTCAAAGCGTTATGGCTAACGATGATTTAAGGATTTATACATCCACCGATTTGGTCGGTGTGGAGCTTGGCGGAGCATTAAAAAATGTCATCGCCGTTGCGGCGGGTATTTGTGACGGCCTGGGGCTGGGTGATAATTCGAAAGCCGCTTTAATGACTCGCGGTCTTGCTGAGATGGCTCGCCTTGGAGTTTGTATGGGAGCTAAGGAATACACATTCGCAGGACTTACGGGAATAGGCGACTTAATCGTTACCTGTACCTCTCGTCACAGCCGTAATAATCGTTTCGGTTATAAGGTAGGTACTGGTAGTTCGATTGAAGATTCTCTAAAAGAGGTGGGCACAGTTGAGGGCTATTATGCTGCACGGATAGCACACGAACTGTCGGTTAAATACCGCGTGGAACTTCCTATAATTGATGAATGCTATAAGGTTATGTATGAAAACAAGTCGGTAAATGATATTGTAAACGACCTTATGAGACGTCCAAAAGGACAGGAACATTAAATTATTAAAAAGTGTAAAAAAACACTTGATTTTTGTTTTATCTTGTGGTAATATAGTCTTTGCTATGCGGCTGACGGCTTTGATATCGTGCAGTACGCAAAACAAAAGGAGGTGCAGACCATGGCTAAATGTGATATCTGCAACAAAGAAATTGCTTTCGGTATAAAGGTTTCTCACTCACACAGACGTACCAACAGAACTTGGAAGCCAAACGTTAAGAAGGTTAAGGCAATCGTAAACGGTTCCCCACGCCGTATCAATGTTTGCACCCGTTGTTTACGTTCAGGTAAGCTTACCAGAGCTATCTAATATTTCTTGCAAAAATGACCTTCAGCTTCGGCTGGGGGATTTTTGTTATATGGCGGTGATTTTATGATTAAGGCATTATTATTCGATTTGGACGGGACGCTTGTAAATTCGTTAGAAGATTTAAAAAACAGCACAAACTTTGCATTGCAAAAAAAAGGATTTTCCGTTCACGAAACGGAGTGCTATAAATATTTTGTTGGCGACGGTATGGCAAAACTCATTGAGAGAGCTTTGCCCGAGAATAGAAGGGATAAGGAAACGATAGAAACCACGCTGAAAATATTTTTGGAGCATTACTCACAGCACTATGTTGATGAAACAGTGCCTTATGACGGGATTTTAGAGTTGCTTCAAAAACTTTCTGATTTCAAGCTTGCAATTATTTCAAACAAAAATCAGGAAATGGCAACCGTAGTTGTAGGAAAACTTTTAGGGGATAAATTCCAAATTGTTTGTGGAAAAAGAGAAAATTATCCCACAAAACCCGACCCTAAACTGACGCTCGAAATAATGTGGGAGTTAGGTGTTAAACCCGAGGAATGTGTTTTTATTGGGGACTCGGGAATGGATATGGCAGTTGCGAAAAATGCGGGCTGTATCGCTCTAGGAGTTCTTTGGGGATTCAGAAAAGAGGAGGAGCTCAGAGAAAACGGCGCCGATTACATAGTATCCTCTCCGTCTGAAATTTTGGATGTCTTGAACGAAATAAAAAAACATTGAAAAAATGTCGTAGATAATATAAAATATCATTAGAGGTGGGAAAATGAAAAGACAAGATTATTTAAGCTGGGATGAATATTTTATGGGTATTGCCTTGCTTTCTGCTAAGAGAAGTAAGGACCCTTCAACTCAGGTTGGCGCTTGTATTGTAAATAGGGATAAAAGAATTTTATCTATGGGATATAACGGAATGCCCCGTTGTTGCAGCGATGATGAGTTTCCCTGGGATAAAAATGATAATCCTTTGGACTCTAAGTATCTTTATGTTTGCCACGCTGAGCTTAACGCCATTTTGAACTGTGACGGCGGAAATGTGAGAGACTGTATATGCTACACTACACTTTTCCCGTGTAACGAATGCGCTAAGGCGATTATTCAGTCGGGTATTAGTGAAGTAGTTTTTATGGAAGACAAATACGCTGATTCTGACAGCGTTATTGCTTCCAAAAAAATGTTTGATACCGCGGGTGTGAAGTACCGTCTTTATTCCAAAAGCGAAAAGAATGTATCTTTTACACTTTAATATTTATTTACAATTTTTTCCTTGTATATTTAAAATATAATTGATATATTATATCAATAAGGGAGTAGTCGGCAAAGCTTAGCTTTGCGATGATGTCAACAGCAAGAGTTTATCTCTGGTGTCATATGAAACGGCGAGACTTATCGAATTTAAGACGATGAGTTTCGTCTTTTTAATTAGGAGGTTATTATGAACTACTATTGTACCCCTTTGGATGATGTATTAAAGGCAACCGCTACCGATGCAAAGGTTGGACTTACGCTCAGTGAAGCGAGAGCAAGACTTGAAAAGAACGGTGAAAACCGACTGAAAGAGAAAAAGAAAAAAAGCTTTGTAAGCCGCTTTTTTGACCAGTTTAAAGATGTAATGATTATCATTCTTATAATTGCTGCTATAATTTCTTTCGGAGTTATTGTAATCGAAAAGAATTGGGGCGAGTTGTTTGAACCCGCGCTTATTTTGATAATTGTTATTCTTAATGCAATAATGGGCGTGTATCAAGAGGGCAAGGCTGAAAAAGCGTTAGAGGCGCTTAAAAATATGTCAGCGCCCCATGCCCGTGTGCTTCGTGACGGAGTAGAAAGCGTTATTGATGCATCTCAGCTTGTAGTGGGAGATATAATCCGCTTGGAGGCAGGCGATTTCGTTCCCGCCGATGCCAGGCTTATTTTTTCTGCAGGTCTTAAAAGTGAGGAATCTGCTCTTACGGGAGAATCAGTACCTGCCGAAAAGGACTACTCGGCACAGGTTGATGAAAAAGCTCCTTTGGGTGACAGAAGTAATATGGTATTCTCGGGTTGCAGTATAACCTACGGAACAGCTACAGCGGTTGTAACGGCAACTGGAATGGATACCGAAATGGGTAAAATTGCTAACCTTTTGGAGGGTGAAAAGGATACTCAAACACCTTTGCAGAAGAAATTAGCACAGCTAGGCAAATATTTAGGTTTTGTAGCCCTTGGTGCTTGTGGTGTAATATTTGTTGTGGGACTTCTTAA
>JAZONB010000138.1:0-6641 GCA_045654305.1 Acutalibacteraceae bacterium
AAAAGGCAAAAGAAAAATTCCTGTAGGTTAACCTACAGGAATTTTTTATTACTTAAATCAACGATTCGCCACTCATTTCTGTGGGTTGCTCGAGTCCTAAAAGCTTAATGATAGTGGGGGAGATATCGCAAAGTCTTCCGCCCTCACGAAGAGAGCAGTCTTTGCCTATAACAGCAAAGGGAACAGGGTTTGTGGTGTGAGCGGTAAATGGTGAGCCGTCGGTATCAATCATACAGTCGGCATTTCCGTGGTCGGCAGTAAGAAGCATAACACCGCCCATTTTAAGAACACTGTCCTCAACTCTGCCAACGCAGGTATCAACAGTCTCAACCGCCTTAACAGCAGCATCAAAAATACCTGTGTGTCCTACCATATCGCAGTTTGCGAAGTTGAGAATAACAACGTCATATTTGCCGGTTTCGATGGCTTCGCAAACCTTGTCGCAAACCTCATTTGCGCTCATCTCAGGCTGTAAGTCATAGGTTGCAACCTTAGGTGAGTTAACAAGTATTCTATCCTCACCCTCGAACATAACCTCTCTGCCTCCGTTGAAGAAAAAGGTTACGTGAGCGTATTTTTCGGTCTCGGCAATTCTCAGCTGTGTCATATTGTTTTTAGCAAGGAATTCGCCTAAGGTGTTTTCAAGCGTCTGCGGTTTGAATGCAACCTCAACATTAGGCATTGAAGCGTCATATTGAGTCATACATACATAATAAACCTTTTGTCTACCGCCTACACGGGTAAAGCCTGCAAAATCATCATCCACAAATGTACGGGTGATTTCTCTTGCTCTGTCAGGACGGAAGTTAAAGAATATAACGCTGTCGCCTGTTTTGATTCTCTCGGTATCGGCAATAACGGTGGGGAGAACAAATTCATCGGTTAAGAATTTGCCTTCCTCGTCCTTTTGAGTGTAAGATTCACGAACAGCTTTAGCGCCGTCTGTTGCCTGAACGCCCTCGCCGTAAACTAATGCAGCGTATGCTTTGCCAACACGTTCCCAACGGTTGTCACGGTCCATTCCGTAGAATCTTCCCATAACGGTAGCAAGTTTACCGTAACCGATGTCACGAAGCTTATTTTCGAGAGCATCTATAAAATCTGCTGCAGAGGAGGGCGGCACATCTCTGCCGTCCAAAAGAGCGTGGATATATACCTTGTTAAGTCCGTTTTTCTTTGCTAACTCGACAAGGGCATAAAGATGTTCAATGTGTGAATGAACACCGCCGTCTGACAAAAGACCTAAAAGGTGCAGAGCGCTGTCATTCTTTTTGCAGTTTTCTATTGCATTCAAAAATGCGGTGTTGTTAAAGAAATCACCGTCTGCAATAGATTTTGTGATACGGGTAAGCTCTTGATAAACAATTCTGCCAGCACCTATGTTGGTGTGACCAACCTCACTGTTACCCATCTGACCGTCCGGAAGACCTACATCCATTCCCGAAGCGCCGATTTGTGTAGTGGGGCAGTTAGCAAAGATTTTATCAAGTCTTGGTGTATTTGCGGCTTCAATAGCATTAACTTTCTTTTCATCGTTAAAGCCAAAACCGTCCATAATTGTTAAAACAATAGGTTTTTTCATTTTATTTCTCCTGAAATTTAAAACATTACGGGAGGGCACAGAGACCCTCCCCTACAATTAATAATTTTTATTTGCTTGCGGCTTTAACGATAATTGAGAAGTCCTCAGCTTTGAGTGAAGCGCCGCCGATAAGACCGCCGTCAACATTAACCTTAGCAACCAATTCGTCAGCATTTTTAGCGTTCATAGAGCCGCCGTACTGAATGGTAACAGTCTCAGCAACATCAGCGCCGTAAACCTCAGCAATAGCCTCTCTAACAAAGCCGTTGCCCTCGTCTGCCTGGTCAGCAGTAGCGGTAACGCCTGTGCCGATAGCCCAAACAGGCTCGTAAGCAATAATAACATTTTTGAGTTGCTCTTTAGTAACATTGGTAAGAGCCATTTTGGTCTGGAATTTAAGAAGAGTTTCGGTATAGCCAAGTTCTCTTTGCTCCAAGGTTTCGCCAACACAAACGATAGCCTTAAGACCTGCGTTCAAAGCGGCAAGGGTACGAAGGTTAACAGTCTGGTCGGTTTCACCAAAGTACTGTCTTCTCTCGCTGTGACCGATTACAACATACTCAACTCCTGCAGCAGTAAGCATCTCAGCAGAAATTTCGCCTGTGTATGCTCCACTTGCCTTGAAGTGAACATTCTCAGCACCGATTTTAATGTTTGAGCCTTTTGCAGCCTCAACAGCTGCTGCAATGTCAATAAAAGGTACGCAAAGAACTACATCACAGTCAGCCTCTGCAACCAAAGGCTTCATTTCGTTGATTAGAGCAGTAGTTTCTGCGGGGGTTTTATTCATTTTCCAGTTGCCGGCAATAACGGCATTTCTTTTAGTCTTGTTCATTTTATTTACTCCTATTCATAAATTTAGGGGTGAAGCGATTTCACCCCTAAGGAATTTAATTATTTATCGTTTAAAGCAGCAATACCGGGAAGCTCTTTACCCTCAAGGAATTCAAGAGAAGCGCCGCCGCCTGTGGAAATGTGTGTCATCTTGTCGCCGAAGCCTAAGTTGTTAACAGCTGCAGCAGAGTCGCCACCGCCGATAACTGTTACAGCATCGGTCTCAGCCAAAGCCTTAGCAACTGCTAATGTGCCTGCGGCTAAAGTGGGATTCTCGAAAACGCCCATAGGTCCGTTCCAAACAACAGTCTTAGCAGACTTAACAGCGTCAGCATAAAGCTCTGCGGTTTTAGTACCGATATCAAGACTTTCCTTGTCAGCAGGAATAGCGTCAGCTGGTACGATTTCAACATCAACGGGAGCGTCAATGGGATTGGGGAAGCTGTCAACTACAGCACAGTCAATAGGAAGAAGAATCTTAACGCCCTTTTCCTCAGCTTTAGCCATCATATCACGGCAGTAGTCAATTTTGGTTTCGTCAATAAGTGACTTACCAACGCCAAAGCCCTTAGATGCTAACAAGGTATAAGCCATACCGCCACCGATAATAAGGGTGTGAGCCTTGGTGAGAAGATTTTCAATTACAGGTAACTTACTGTCAACCTTAGCGCCGCCCAAGATGCAAACCAAAGGACGAACGGGATCTTCAACAGCGTTGCCTAAATATTTTAATTCTTTGCCGATAAGGTAGCCGGCAACTGCCTCTTTAACATAAGATACAACACCAACAGTGGAGCAGTGAGCTCTGTGAGCTGTACCGAAAGCGTCATTTACGAAGATGTCAGCCAAGGAGCCGAGTTCTGCAGAAAATGCTTCGCCGTTCTTGGTTTCTTCTGCGCGGTAACGGGTGTTCTGTAAAAGAACAACATCGCCGTCCTTCATAGCGTCAACAGCAGCCTTTGCATTTTCACCAACAACATTATCGTCAGCCGCAAAAACAACCTCTTTGCCTAATTTTTCGCTCAAAGCCTTAGCCACAGGTGCCAAAGAAAGCTCAGGCTTGGGCTCACCCTTAGGTTTGCCTAAGTGGGAGCAAAGGATAACCTTGCCACCGTCTTTAATTAACTTTTCAATGGTGGGCAGAGCCGCGTTAATGCGGTTCTCGTCGGTAATTACACCGTCCTTCAAAGGCACGTTAAAGTCACAGCGAACAAGCACTTTTTGACCTTTAACATTAATGTCATCAACGGTTTTTTTGTTAAGAGCGTTCATTTAGTATCTTCCTTTCAAGTATGTTAAAAAATAAACTAACTATATATATTCTACCACATTTTACATTATTTTCAATAGGTAAATTGCAAAAAAATCAGGTGTTTTCCCATTTGTAGTTATGCAACTGACCGAAATTTTGAAGCTCAGGATAATCCCACTGCCTTAATACCTCATAAGTAGCGATAGCAACCGAGTTTGAAAGGTTAAGACTGCGTATTTCACCCTGCATTGGAATTCTGACACAAGTATCGGGATTTTGCAGTAACAATTCCTCAGGTAAACCCTTGGTTTCCTTGCCGAATAACAGATAGCAGTTGTCGGGGTAGGTGACCTCTGAATGTGTGTGTCGGGCTTTGGTTGTGAAGAAATAAAAGTCGCCCTTGTTCTTTTCGAAAAACTCATCAATATTTTTGTAATAGGTTATGTCGAGGTACTGCCAGTAATCAAGACCGGCTCGTTTTAGCTTTTTATCGTCAATTTTAAAACCCATAGGTCCCACAAGGTGAAGCCTTGCGCCCGTTGCGGCGCATGTGCGGGCAACATTACCTGTGTTTTGGGGTATTTCGGGTTCGACCATTACTATATTTATCTTCATTTTAATCACCAATAACCATTATATACTTTAGAAAATACTTGTCAAGAAAGGTTTTGGGTTATATAATGATGTTATCAGCAAATATGCTTGATTAAGAAATAGCGGAAGCGGTGGTAGTTATGAAAAAAAGTTTACCTTGTGATTTGGATTGGATTTCAGTTCATGGCCCAAATTTGGAAAACGAACTTAAAGGATACACAGAAAGCGAGGCTGAAGAGCACCGCCAAAAGGTTTTGAATTCACCTAACACAGAAGAACTGTACACAATAACAGGTGTTAAATATTATTTTTCTTCTGACGGTGATGATTCGAATGACGGTCTTTCCCCGCAAACACCATTTAAGTCTTTGGAAAAAATAAAAGATTTAACCTTCCGCTCGGGCGATGCAATTCTATTTAAACGCAATTCGGTATATCGAGTTAAAGAGGCTATAGAGATTTGTTCGGGAGTTACGGTAGGTTCTTACGGTGAGGGTGAAAAACCGAGATTTTATGCTTCCCTTAAGGATTATGCAGTTAGTGATTATTGGCATGCTACTGACAAAGAAAATGTTTGGAAAGCCGATTTCGAGCAGGGTGAAGCCTGCGGTATGTTTTTTGACCACGGAAAAAATACAGGCACTTTATGGAAAGCCGGTGTAGATTCTCTTAAAAAGAACTACGACTATCATCACGATGTAGAAAATAATACCGTTTATTTGTATTTTGACGGTGGTAATCCGGGTGAGAAATTTAGTTCTATTGAGATTTCTTACAGGTTGCATTTTATGTTTAGACTCAACATGGTAACAGACTGTGTTATTGATAATTTGTGTATTAAATTCTCGGGTGGTTTTGCGGTTGTAGGTTCAGGTCAAAACATATCCATTACAAATTGCGAAATGGGTTATTTGGGGGGTCTTCACGGCTTCAGATTAAATGTCCGCTACGGTAATGCTATTGAGTTTTCTCATTATGTAGTGAATTTACGCGTAGAAAATAACTGGATTTATCAGACCTTTGATACTGCCGTTTCATGGCAGTTAGGTGCTGAGGCTACTTATGAAAACATTTCGTTTTCATATAATCTTTTTGAGTACAATAATGCAGACATAGAGTTCTTCTCAAAAGGTGAAACGGTCGAAAACAATTTTCTTATGAAGAATAATCTTATGCGTTTTACAAGTAGCGGTTGGGGCACGCACGATGAAGAACGTGGTGTCAGGGGAATTGAAGGATGCATCAGAGCACATTCTCATGGTATGAAAAAATTCGGATATACGGTTTTTGAAGACAATGTTATGGATTGCCCTGCAAGACAGGTAATATCTTGGATAACCTTGCCTGAACATAAAAAGAACATAAAAGTAAGAAATAATAAGTTGTTTTTAAAATCAAGTTATCGCACAACCAATATGATGTTACGCGGCTTTTCGGAAACTGCGGAGGATATAAATATCGCTTCCTGTGCTGATAACGAAACCGAAGCAAAAGAAGCAATGAAACGGTTCCAAGATGATTTAGAAATCTATTGGAATGAAGAATAAGTGATTTTGGAGTGTAAAGTAATGAAGATGTACGACAGCGTTTTACAGCGTGTTAGAATGCTTGAAGAAAAAAACGGAATAAAATATGCTACAACCGATGGAAGGTTGTATAAAACATTAAAGATAGTGTTTATTCTGTTTTTTTCGTATGCAATGTTAATTAAAAGTTTTTATTTTCTCGGAGCTCTTATTGCAAGTCACTTAAAGCTTCAGGTGATAACCCCTGCAGTATGTACAGCTTTGCTTGTTGCGGGCTTTGTATTGGTGCTTCTAAAACAGCATATAATAGGCACTGTTTTAACAACGGCTTCTTCTGTGGTGTTAATCTTCACCTTTGGCAGAATGTTAATTGACAGTTATACCGAAAAGTTGGTGCTAAAGTTCTACTGGGCTCATTTAATACCGCTTTTAGCACTTGTGATTTTGTCGGTTTGTATGACGGTTATCGCCGTGAGAGCCACTTTGAAACTTAAAAGAATGTACAACAGAGTAGCAGAAAATATTTATAACGCATATAAAATAAATGTTGCTGACGGCGAGGCTGTCGATGAACAAAAATGGGAAGAATTTTTAGAGAAATTTGACCCAACAAATTATAACAGCCAGTTTATTTCTGATGAGGAAGAAAGTGAATAAAAGAAGTCTTAATGTAATCGCTCACATTCACACCGATTTCCCCGAAAAGTTTGGAATTCCAAGGCAGAGTGGTTTGGTAAAGGAGTTAAAGGCTCAAATTGTCTTTACCGAGGAATTTAGAGACCCGTCAGCACTCAAAGGAATAGAGGGTTTTTCTCACCTTTGGCTTTTGTGGGATTTTTCTGAGGTGGAAAGT
>JAZONB010000139.1:0-4680 GCA_045654305.1 Acutalibacteraceae bacterium
AAAACTACAGCTAATGCAGCAATCATTAAGAAATTAACTGCGTTGCTTCCTGTAGTAGGAGAGGTGGTCTCGGTCTTGTTAATCTCATCAGCGACCTTATCGTAGGTAGCCTTTTCAACAACAGCGTACTCAGAGAAGTGAGCTACTTCAATATGAAGTTCGTTGTTCTGAACGAGTGTCTTAACCTTCTCGGTCACACCGTGGTCCTTAATGTGAACAACAAAGTAATCCTCTAAAGATTTGCCCTTTGCAGGAGTGAAGGGGATAGCAATGTTAACCTTACCGCCCTTGAAATCACTGATTTTTGTATTGTTAACCAAAACTTCAGCAGTAAGAACTAATTCGGGCTCGAGCTTGTCGATTGTTGACTGTTCTTTTTCGGTTAATTTCTCAACAACAGCTTCAACAAGTTGGATAACGATGGTATCAATTTTTTCGGCAGCAGTAGCGATGGTTTCGAGAGCCTTAGCGTCGAATTCAGCTTTAGCAACGTTGCTCTCAATTGTTAAGGTCTTTTCTTCCTCAACAATTTTCTCAATAGATTCTGTGGGAACTTCAACGGGAGCTGCAGCCTCGATTTCAACTACAACGGTTTCGCCCTTAGGTGTGTTGTCGATAGCTTCTTCAATTTCTTCCTTCTTAATTTCAACAGTACCGGTAGTTGTGTTTTCTACGGGTTTAATGATAGGAGTTTTGATGAAGGAAACAGCAGTATAAGCCTTGGTGAGTGTAAACTCTAAAACACCGTTAGATGTAGCCTTAGCTTCGATACGCTCTGCAGCACCGCTGTTTTTAGCTAATACATAGTAGTTAGCAGAGGTATTAACACCTACCATTTTAACAGTAAAAGCGAGGGGGAACTTAGCGCTTGAGGGGATAATAACAGCGCGCTGTGCGATAAGTATGTCGTCTTTAGCGGTGGGATTTAAATCCTCATCGACTTTTGAAAGCTTAGCAAAGCTGATATTAGCCTCTGCTTTGTCAGACTGAACAGCTGTAGCAGAGATGATAATATCATCTGCTTTAGGTGATGGAGTCCAAGCTGAAACTGGTAATACCATACAACTTAAAACTAAGATTAATCCAAGACACAAAGAAATAATTTTTTTCATAATTGTACCTTTCCTTTCTGTCACTTTAAATGGGTGACAAACCAAAATTTATATAAAAATCACATTGCTATTTTACAATGTAAAAATTATCAAGTATAGTTTGCTTTAACATATCTTCATCTGCAACAAAGATTTCTTGCCCGTCACTAATACTGTATTCTCCGTCTATATTCACAAACTCCAATTTCCAATTAAGTGCTTCGGTTGCTAAGTACATCATGCCCGAAACATCAATGTTGGTTGTCGAATCCTTTTTAATATTATTAGCAATCTTTAAGGGTAATGATATATCTTTTTTAACGGCTTTTTTCGCAGACTCAATAAAGCTTTTGATAAATGTTTTATGATTTTCTACACGTTCGCCGTTACTGTCCTTTCGGTATGCTATATAGCTGAGTGCATCTTCGCCGTTTAAGGTTAATGTTTGACCTGCATTATTTGACCATTTGGGCGGTGGCGAGTTGTGAGGAATGGTAACCTTTACACCACCTACAGAATCAACCATTTTAGCAATTGAATTCAACTTCAATGTATAGTAACCGCTTATTGGAATGTTATAAAGCAGATTAGATACAGCCTTAACACAATTTTCAGATGAGTTTATTTCATTAGTGCCGTATGCATACGCTAAACAGATTTGTGCGTTTTCCGTTCCGTAAACCGTTCCGTTGTCACCGTAAACATCGAACTGACAAACGGTATTACGGGAAATGGAGAATATCTTTACCTGTGAATTATCGGTATCAACAGACACAAGGAACAAAGCGTCTGCCTGAGAACGCGTGTCTGTTTCGCTTGGTTTGGCATCTGTTCCCAAAAGTAAAATATTTATCAGATTTTCGTTATAATAATAGGTTTTGCCGTTATGATATATGGCGTTGTCGTCCATATTATCGGTTGCTTCTAATTTTTCACCTGCCACAAGATTTTCTCTCAGTTTTGCTTCGCCGATTTTAACCATAATAAAAAGGGTAGAAGCAAAGGTGATTATAAAAGCTAAAATAACAGCCAAAGTTATCGTTAGTTTTTTATGCTTTACAAAAAAACCTTTAAAGGTGGTTTTCTCAGGAGTCGGCATCGCTGTCATAAACTAAAACTCCTTGCACGAGGTAACGCTCATTATCTTTAGAAGTGCAGGTTGAGAGCGTTATAATCTTATCATTTGTTGTGACCGTTATATCCTTGTCGAAATTAGCAGAAAGCTTTCTTTCGGAAAAGACAGTGTCTAAATATTGCTGACGCTCCTTTTCAATGTCATTATCAAAATGCATCAGAATATGGCGGTCATCAAAAACATAGGCACCGAAAATTTTATATTTTAAAATTCTGCCGGGTTGGTAGATATAAATCAAATTATTTTCTTTAAAAAATGCCTCATCACGGTACTTTTTAAGAGTTCCGAACATAGTGCCGTTTTTCATATTGTGACCGTAAATCAATGTGTTAAAGTCGCTGAAATCCTTTTCGTTGTAATTTTGTGTGTAAATAGCGCCATACACAGAGGATTTGCGGTTGACATTGTGGTCTAAATAAAAATTACGGTTTTGACCTTCGTTTTGAAGAATCGGATAATCGGCAATATATTTATCTGCCTCACCTGCGTACGGAATTCTTATCCAAGCGTAAATATCACTGTTAAGCGAGGTTAATTCGTCAAAATCAATCGGCACAGAGACCTCTTTTTTTGAGGAAGAGGTTGTATCGCTTGAAGTTTGAGGATTTATTATATCTGTTATGGATTTATAATGGAAGTAATCTACTACAAAATAAATAACGCTTGCCGTGAAAACAGCAATTGATACCGCAAGAATTACAAACCATAAAATTTTCTTCTTGCTCGTACGAATACACTCCAGACATTTTATTATATAACCGCAATTAGTATATCATACAAATAACGCAATGTCAATTACATTATTGACGATTTTAGCAGGCTTTTTTTATACTTTTTAACGAGTTTTAATCAAATTTTGAGCCATTAGATAAAAAACCGACTCTCATGCTGAAAGTCGGTTTTCAAAGTTTTTAAAGTTTTGATTAACGCTTTTTGAAGCCTCTGCGGTTTTTGCCCTGTTTTTCTTTAACAGAATCATCAGCGTCGTCCTCAACAACAGCACCGTTGATTTCTACCAAAGCATCTCTGCGAGAAAGGTTAATTCTTCCTTGGTCGTCAATTTCGGTTACCTTAACGAGCACTTGGTCGCCAACCGATACAACATCCTCAACCTTTTCAACACGCTTAACGTCAAGCTTGGAAATGTGAACTAAACCTTCCTTGCCGGGAGCGATTTCAACAAATGCGCCAAAGGTCATAAGACGGGTCACCTTACCGTTATAAACAGCTCCGATTTCGGGGTCGTTAGCAATAAGCTCAACGATAGAAATTGCCTGTTTAGCCTTTTCAATATCAAGACCGGCAACGAAAACGTGACCGTCTTCTTCAATGGTAATAGTACATTCGCATTGCTCTTGTATAGACTGAATAACCTTACCCTGTTTACCGATAACATCACCGATTTTTTCGGGGTTAATGGTTGTTGTGAGCATCTTGGGAGCGAATTCTGAAAGCTCGCTTCTGTACTCAGGGATACACTTGAGCATAACTTCATCTAAAATGTGAAGTCTTGCTTTATGGGTCTTAGCAAATGCTTCCTTAATGATAGCAGGGGTTAAGCCGTGAACCTTTAAGTCCATCTGGATAGCGGTGATACCCTTGTGAGTACCTGCCACCTTAAAGTCCATATCGCCATAGAAGTCTTCAAGACCTTGAATGTCAACCATGGTCATAAAGTCGCCGTAAACACCGTCATCTCCGGTAATGAGTCCGCAAGAAATACCTGCAACGGGAGCTTTAATGGGAACACCTGCAGCCATAAGTGCCAAGGTAGAACCGCAAATAGAGCCCTGAGAGGTAGAACCGTTAGAAGAAAGAACTTCTGATACTACACGGATAGCATAGGGGAAGTCCTCAACACTCGGGATTACGGGAACTAAAGCCTTTTCAGCCAATGCACCGTGACCGATTTCACGTCTGCCAGGACCACGGGACGGCTTTGTCTCACCAACGGAGTATGAGGGGAAATTATAGTGGTGGATATATCTCTTAGTTACCTCTTCGTCAAGACCGTCAAGCTTCTGAGCCTCGCTGATGGGAGCCAAAGTAGCTATTGACAATACCTGTGTTTGACCACGGGTAAACATACCTGAGCCGTGAACACGGGGTAAGAGGTCAACCTTAGCGTCAAGAGGACGGATTTCGTCAATACCTCTGCCGTCAACACGCTTTTTCTCATCCTTGAGCCAAGCGCGTACAACGTGCTTTTGAACAAGATACATAATCACTTCTAACTTTGCTTCCTGCCCTTCAAAACGCTCAACGAATTTCTCGTGAACAGCTTGATAAATGGGAAGAAGTGCGGCATCGCGTACAAGCTTATCATCAGTATCAAGAGCTTTCTTTACATCCTCAATGCAGAAAGCTTCAATTTCTTCCATAATAGCGGGGTCTGGGTCGTTAGATTCGAACTCGAATTTTTCTTTTCCGATTTCAGCAACAATGCTGTTAATG
>JAZONB010000140.1:0-9609 GCA_045654305.1 Acutalibacteraceae bacterium
ATGATAGCGCAACAGTTTTGCTCACCCGTAGACGGGTGGACCGACGTCGAGTTTTCAGACGCTGATTACAGCAAAAAGGTCTTTGAAATTTCATTAACAGCGCTCGCACGTGCAGCCGAGCCAAAGAGTGAAAAACTAAAAGAAGATGGCGGCGGCCTGAAGGGAGAGCAGGTGAAAATCAGCCTTAATATGCGAAAGAATGCGCCGATTAGAAACCGCATCGCCAGACTCTGCTTCCAAAACGGTGAAATCAATGCCGATTTTGATAAAAAGACCGCCGAAATTGAGTTTTATCAGTTGCAGTCTAAATGCACCGTTAGTGTGAAGCCCGAATACGACGGCAAATACAGCACATTGGTAGATATGGTGGGCAGAGTGTACAGCAATGAGGCTCAGGCACAAGAGGTCGACGGCTTCGAAAATCAAATCCCCGCATTATATTGGCTTGGAAAATTGAACGGCAAATAAAATTAGCGGAGTGAAATCACTCCGCTTTTTTATTGAAGCTATTATAAATGTATGAATTGAACCCCATTTAATCACGAATAATAACATCACGATTTGAAAAAATGTAGGGGCGATTCACGAATCACCCTAAAACATTTCGCAAAAAAACTAAACGGGAGATCCGTAAATCGCCCCTACAATGTATTTGTAAACACGCCTCCCTTACCTCAAGGGAGGGGGACCGTGTTGGCGGTGGGAAGGATACAATATCCCCAGTCGCCTTACGGCGCCAGCCTGACAGGCCCGTCCCCTTTTGTCGGCATTGCCGACATTTTCCCCACACTGTGGGGAAATCTTCCCTTTAGGCAAAGGGGTCTTTTTAAAGCAAGGAGTTTTTTACACGCGAAGCGTGGCAAGGTTCTCGGGTACCCATTCAAAATCTATGATTTTGCAAATGGGTGAGGTTCTTATATTATGAAAGCCACTGGAATAGTTAGAAGAATAGAGGCTCGTGTTATAATAACACAAAAGTCGCTTAAAGCCGCATAAACACTGGGGTTTTCACTGTTTTTTGTCCAAAAATTTTTCGTGAAAATCGGCTATTTTCGACTTAAAATGCGAAGGGAGGGCCGTTTTTCACTGCTCTGGGCAGCTAAAACTAAATATTCAAACTGTCACAAAGCCGGATGAGTTTTACACCTCGTCCGGCTGTCGTTTTATGATACCAAAGAAAGCTCTAAAAACATGCGGGAATTTGCGCTTGTTGACATTTCAACAAGTTTGTGCTATACTTATAACTTGTTGAGAGTTCAACAAGTATTATGGAGGTAGTCTTATGCAAGAGAGATTTGAAACTTTTACAGTGCTAATTAACAGAATCAGTCGTAACATTCGAAAGATTAAAAATCAGGAGATGGCAGAATATAATCTAAGAAGTGCTCACGTTTCTTGTCTGTATTATCTTTATACGAATAAGGGTGCAACAGCTACCGATCTTTGTGAGCGTTGCGAGGAAGATAAGGCGACCATTTCCCGTGCAGTTGATTATCTTGAAAGCAATGGATTCCTTACCTGTGAATCCAAGAATGCAAAGAGATATAAAAGTCCGCTGATTCTGACTGAGAAAGGAAACGAAGCAGGAAAGAAGATTGCCGATAAGATCAGCGGTGTTCTTGATGCTATCAGCGATGGTCTTACCGATGAGGAAAGAGTCGAATTTTATCGAAGCCTTTCCATTATCAGCGAGAGTTTAGAAGCCGTATCCAAGAATAGCAGTAAATAAGGAGAAAAAAGATTATGAAAACAAGAATTATTGTGGATTCCACAGCAGATTTAATGCCTGAATTGAAAAAACGTGTGCATGTTGTTCCGCTTACCGTTCACTTCGGTCAGGAAGAATACATTGATGGTGTCACCATCGATCACAAGACTTTTTATGAAAAACTTGTAGAAAGCGATGTGCTTCCTACTACCAGCCAAGCAACACCGGACGCTTTTATGAAAGAGTTTGAAAAAGCAAAAGAGGCGGGCGAAGCCGCGGTTGTTATTACTCTTGCTTCAAAGTTTTCCGGTACATACCAAAGTGCTACCATTGCAGCAGCCGAATATGAGAATATTTATGTTGTAGATAGTGCCAGTGCGGCTATGGGCAGCGGCATTTTGATAGAATTGGCGTTCAGATTGCTTGACGAAGGAAAGAGCGCAAAAGAAATCGCAAAGGCACTGGAAGAAGAAAAGAAAAAGATTGTTATTGTTGCCTTAGTAGACACCCTTGAATATCTAAAAAAAGGTGGTCGCATTTCAAAGGCTGTCGCTTTTGCCGGCGGTGTGCTTAACATTAAACCTGTAATTTCTGTCGTAGACGGCGAGATCAATATGCTCGGTAAGGCTCGTGGATCTAAGATGGGCAATAACCTGCTTGTTCAGGAAATTGACAAAGCTGGTGGCATTGATTTCAGCAAACCTGTATTGCTCGGTTACAGCGGTATCTCCGATGCTTTGCTTAAGAAATATATTGAAGATAGCCGACATATCTGGGAAGGCAATCTCGATGAAGTGCGTTATACAACCGTGGGTAGCGTTATAGGCACACACGCAGGACCCGGGGCTGTGGTTGTTGCATTCTTCAAGAAGTAAGTATATAGGAGTTGCTGTACAATGGAAAATAATAAGAAACAATTGTGGCAAGCAGTAAAATTCACGCTGTTTTCAATTTCTGCAGGCGTTATTCAAATCGCCTCTTTTGCACTGCTTGAAATATTTATTAAAGATTATTGGATTCCATATTTGATTTCTCTCGTGCTTTCAATTCTTTGGAATTTCACACTTAATCGTCGATATACTTTTAAGTCGGCAGCAAACGTGCCTGTTGCAATGGCAAAGGTGTTTGGGTTTTATCTCGTATTTACACCGCTTTCCACATATCTTGGAAATGCGGCGGAAGGTCTTGGTGCAAATGATTTTATAATTTTAATTGTTACAATGCTTGCAAACTTCGTATTAGAATTTCTCTTCTGCAAGTTTGTTGTGTATCGAGGTAAGGAAGATACGCTGAAAAAGTAATTTGTTGAATGATGGGAGGATTTCTTATGGAGGACATAAAGAGCAATGTTGCTAAAAATATAACTGAGCTTCGAATTCTTAATAATATGACACAGATGGAGCTTGCCGAAAAACTGAATTATTCTGATAAGACCATTTCAAAATGGGAACGGGCAGAATCCTCGCCCGATATATCGGTGTTGGTTGAGATGGCAGATCTGTTTGGAGTCACGCTTGATTATCTCGTGAGAACCGAGAACATTGAAGAAGCTGTTAGTGAGCGTAAAACAAAGGAAGTAACCTTTAACCGCCGTGCCGTTTCGTATATTGCCGAAGGCGGCGGATGGATTGTTGCCATCTTTGCGTTTATCGTTACGACTTTAATTACCAATCAAATGACATTCCAATGGCTGTATTTTGTATACGCTCTGCCGGTTGTATTGATAGTTAAATTGGTTTTTAATTCGATTTGGTTTAATCCACGACATAATTACCTCATCGTATCGGCGCTGTTGTGGTCGATCCTTGCAACAATTCATATTACCTTTTTGTATTTCAAAATCAATGTTTCGCTCATTTATTTGTTGGGTGTTGCAGGACAAATTATAATAGTGCTGGCCTCCTACATAAACAAACCAAAGACCAAATAAAAACTGTAAAACGCTCTGTTTCCCAAGCAAAACAGGGCGTTTTTCTTAATTCTCCGAAACGGAGAGTCGTAGAAAAACGATTCTACGACAAGAAATCCAATAAGTAGACACGCCTCCCTCAAACATCGGTTTACTCATAATTATTATAAAGATATAATAATCCTTGATGATTTCAAGCAAACACCAAAGGAGTATAGAAATGAGTAGAGAAATCCCAATTTTCTTTTCAACCGATGACAACTACATACCTTACTTGGATGTTGCGGTTCATTCGCTTATTGCGAACGCATCCAAGGATTACAGCTACAGGATTATTGTATTGAATACAGGCCTCAGTCCTGATAATATCGCTAAGGTTAAGCAAAGCGAGCGTGAAGGTTTTGCTATTGATTTTATTGATATTTCTGAAAACGTCAAAAGCATAAAGTCTCGCTTTAAGAATATATATCACTTCTCGATCGTAACGTATTATCGACTTTTTATTGCTTCGCTTTTCCCGCAGTATGATAAAATTTTATATCTCGATTGCGACCTCGTTGTGCTCGGTGATATATCGGAACTTTACAATACTGAACTTGGGGACAATATATTAGGTGCAGTTCCCGATCAATATGTTTGCAACACAAGAGAATTCAGAACCTATGCCGAAAAGGCGGTCGGTGTTAATCCCGACACGTATTTCAACGCAGGGGTTTTAGTGGTCAACTTAGAGCAATTCAGGAAAAATAATATCGAAAACAAATTTATAAATCTTATAACGGAACACGACTTTGACCTGCTTGACCCGGATCAAGCATATCTCAATTATCTTTGCTTTGGAAAAACACATATTCTGCCAAACGGTTGGAATAAATCTCCTACAGAGATTATTTGCGAAGGGAATAAAAACATTGTGCACTATAACCTTTATAAAAAGCCCTGGCAGTATGATGATGTGATAGACGGAGAATGTTTTTGGGAATACGCCAAACGTTCCCCGTTTTATGAATTGATACTCGACAGAAAAGCAAAGTTCGGCGAAAAAGAGAAAACTGCGGGCGATGCGAGGGCAAAGGAGATTCTTTTACACGCCGACAGGATCGTTGCCTCCGATAATACCTTTGCTAAAATACTTGGCGTAAGAGGATAAAAAAATGGAAAAATCGGCTCATAAATTAGATCTGCTCAAAAGAATTGCAGAACTTGAAAAACAGGAACTGTGGCACCTTGACGTTGAGGATGATCCCGAAACCTATCCTCTTATGCCGGATAATATAGATTATCTGAACGAGAAGTTGTCAAATAAGGTTAAGAACAAAATCGCTAACATCTTCGCCACTCGCTTTTTTGACAAGATGATAGCTGACAGGCAGCTCATTATAAAAGAGGTTCGTGGTATTGAGAATTTTACCGCTGTTAAGGGTGGCAAGATTGTCACTTGTAATCATTTCAGTATCACCGACAACTATGCAGTATGGGTTGCACTTCGTGATTATATGGACGGCAAAATGCTTTACAAAGTCATTCGTGAGGGGAACTATACGAATCCGCCCAAGCCTTTCGGCCTTTTTATGAGGCATTGCAATACGTTACCACTATCAAGTCAAAAGGCAACGATGGTAAAATTTATGAAGGCGGTTGCGGATCTGTTAAAACGTGGCGAAACGATACTTATATATCCTGAGCAAGGTATGTGGTGGAATTATAAAAAGCCTCGTCCTATGCAAGACGGTGCATTTTCTCTCGCGGTAAGAAATAACGCGCCGGTTGTACCAATATTCATTACAATGAAAGATAGCGACCATCTTGACGTTGACGGCTTTCCTGTTCAGGAATACACGCTTCACATATTACCGGCTATATATCCCGATAAAACCCTTTCACGAGGCGAAGCGAAAAATGATATGAAAAACAGAAATTACAATGCTTGGGTTAAAACCTATGAAGAATTTTACGGGAAGCCTTTGGAGTATAGTACATTATGAAATTTTATTTGACTGTAATTAGCGTAGCAATGCTTATCATATCAGTGATAAATATTGTGTTTGACACTGCCGCTTGGTATAACGTAATCATTTTAGTGGTTGTGTGTACGGCATTGCAATTTGCACTTGATGGTTTTATCGCCATTATCATAAACAAGATGCCGGATAAACTTTTCGGCGCAGACAATCCTTTATACAACGTATCAGAGCTTGAAAAGAAGCTTTATAAAAGACTTAAGGTGCGTAGTTGGAAGGATAAAGTCTGGGAGCTTGGCGGTCTGGGTGGATTTAGTAAAAAGAATCTGGCAAAGCCAAATAGTCCTGAGTACATAGAGAAGTTTATCATTGAATGCAACAAGGGCGTACTAACTCACAGACTGTCATATCCAATCGGCTTTTTACCGATGTTGTTTATACCGAATGTTTGTGCTTTCTCTATAGCGCTCCCCGTTGCAGTAGTTAATTTATTTTTGAATATACTGCCGACAATAATTTTACGGTATAACACGCCGAAATTGAAAATGATGTTAGAGAGAATGAAAAAAAGATAAAATGTTTTTGAATAGGAGAAAAGAAATGAGAAAAATTAAAATTGTGTCGGATTCATCTTCCGATTTGTTAACGCTTGACAACGTAGAGTATGCAAGCTCACCCATGAAAATCATCACTGCTAAAAGAGAATTTGTTGACGATGAAAATCTGAATGTTGACGAAATGGCAGATTTCTTTAACGAGTATAAAGAAAGATCGCAAACGTCTTGCCCGAATCCTGCAGATTGGTTAGATGCTTTTGGAGATGCTGATGATATTATCTGCGTTACAATAACAAGCGCACTTTCGGGCAGTTATAACTCAGCATGCACGGCAAAAGAACTATACGAAGCTGAAAACGAAGGAAAGCGAGTTTTCGTTCTCGATACACTTTCTGCAGGACCCGAAATTACTTTGGTAGTAAGAAAATTGGAAGAACTTGTGAAATCCGGTATGGCATATGAAGGAGTTTGCGAGAAAATTCAAGAATACACTAAGCGAACAGGGCTTGTGTTTATGCTTAAATCCCTGAAGAATTTTGCTGCCAATGGCAGAGTATCGCCACTTGTGGCAAAACTCGTTGGATTCGCAGGTATTTGCATAGTGGGCAAGGCAAGCGATGAAGGAACCTTGGAACCTACACACAAATGCCGTGGCGAGAATCGTTCGCTTGAAACCCTAATAAATGATCTTAAGGAACTCGGATTAAAAAACGGCAAGGTAAGCATCGGGCATTGTCAAAACGAAGGTGCGGCAACCAAACTTAAGCAAATGATCGAATCGACGTTTGAAAAAGTTCAGGTAGAAACACATAAACTCAGAGGCCTATGCAGCTTCTATGCAGAAAAAGGCGGTTTGTTAGTAGGTTTTGAAAAACATTGATAAAGATTTATAATACTAGGGCGATGACAAAATCCGTCATCGCCTTTTTATATTCAATTTGAAATTTTAAAAACAATTGGAAATTCTACTCATAATTTCTACAAAAAGTGTGATAATAACAAAGAGCAAAAAAGTTACAACTCGTCCTAAGTCCTCTGGGGTGTTTTTCGGCCTCCTGTCGAGTATACACAAACGCATTTTAGGGCGCTTTTTGACCATTTGGGGGCTGAGACGAGGAAAAATTCAGTACAAGCAAAAATTCCGAAAACCCGCATAAATACAGGGCTTTTGGCACATTTTAGAGTAGAGAAAAGGAGTAAATATATGAAAGCAACAGGAATAGTTCGTAGAATAGATGAATGAGGTATAATAACACCAAGAGCTATAAAGCCGGATAAATACTATGGCTTTTATGGAACAACCTTTTAAAGTATTGCAATCAAGGGATTATTTTGCTATAATACAATTGATATATCAGATCTGGTTTTTAATAATTCATTTAACAGTGGATTATTTGTTGGTTATGCATTAACAAATAACGTTCTCTACTTGAAAGGAGTTCTACATATGAAAACCTATGAAAAGAGTTTACTAAGGAAATCGAAGACCGCTATTACTATGCTCATAACCATAGTATTGCTACTGTCGGTTATGCCACTAACGGCGTTTGCAATGCAGATATATGTAAAAGTTACGGTAGACACAGGGTATAAGCACATAATGTTGGAAGTAGAGCCGACCGACAGAATTGAAGACGTAAAAGATAAAATCTTCGATAAAGAAGGCATTCCCGTTGAGGATCAGGAACTTTCTTTTGCCGGTCGTGTTTTGGAAGAAGGAAATACGCTTCAGGATTATAGTATTCAAAAGGATTCCACATTGTTTTTGACAGTAAATTGCAATTTATGGGTTGGCGGCACCGCAGTAACAAGTCAAAATTCCAGCGGCGAGGCTTGGAGCTATGACCGGGCTACCAGCACTCTGACCTTGAACGGTGCATCCATTACCGGCAGCTATGATGGCGGCAATCCCGATCATTCCGCCGGTATCTATACCACGGAAACGATGAATATTGTGCTAACGGGCAGCAATACCATTTCCAGCTCCAAATGCGGCATCTATGCCGATGCTGCGCTGAACATTTCCGGTGATGGCAGTCTGACTGCAACGGGAAATTATGACGGCATTAAGGCCACTGGCGACATTACCATTTCCGGTGGCACTGTCACCGCAAACGGAACATACAGCTATGGCATTTTGACCTCGGGCAATATTTCCATTACAGGCGGCTATGTGATTGCCAATGGTGGCAACAGCGGCAGTGGTATTGAAGCCAGCTCCGTTGTTTTGGGAAATTCTTCTCATTTGAAAGTCGCTCACAATTCTGTGGCTGTGTCTGGCACTATAAGCGCAACAGGCGGTCTGTGCCGTACCAGTGCGGATGGAGATTTTAGCGATACAATAGCTGCACCCGGTGCATATTTTGAGTATATGGGATCTGACCATGTGACCTATACCAATAAGAATGCACAAGATCACACAGTATCGTGTGTTCACGGGATTTCCTGCAGTGAGAACCATACATTTGCTGACGACGGAAACTGTTTAACAGCCGATGTTTGTTTGCTTTGCGGCGCTGTAACGCCTGCAAAATCTACCCACACCTATGATAACGACCATGATACCACGTGTAATGTGGATGGCTGTACCGCAGGAAACCGTGATGAGATTCATATATATGGTACGGATTGGAAATCGGATAAGGATAACCATTGGCACAAATGCTCTTGCGGAGATGAGAAAGATACAGCAGCACATACTCCGAAGGTTGTGAACGCGAAAGAAGCAACCACCTCTGAAAAGGGCTACACCGGAGACACTGTTTGTGAGGTCTGCGGTTATGAAATCACCAAGGGCGAGGATATTCCGGTTAATGGTACGTCTCCTGCAACCGGAGATAACAGCAATATGTTCCTCTGGATTGCACTTTTCTTCATCAGCGGCGGCGCAATGATTACGCTAACCGTAGTTGATAGAAAGAGAAAAGCAGAAAAGCGTTAAATCAATAACTAACAGCCAAGGGCGATGACTTTTCGAGTCATCGCCCTTTTCGTATCTTGATTTGAAAATTTAAAAACAATTGGAAAATCTACTCATAATTTCTACAAAAAGTGTGATACTAACAAAGAACAAAAAACAACGACTCGTCCCAGATAAGGACCTTGGTAGTGTCGTACTTTTTGGATGGAACGAGATTGAATTCGAGCAAACCAAAAACGCTGAAAACCCGCATAAATACTGGGTTTTTGGCACTTTTAGAGTAGAGAAAAGGAGTAAATATATGAAAGCAACTGGAATAGTTCGTAGAATAGACGACCTTGGTCGTGTTGTTATCCCCAAAGAAATCCGCCGCACGATGAGGATAAGAGAGGGAGACCCGCTTGAAATTTATACAAGCGGAAGTGGGGAGGTTATCTTCAAAAAATATTCCCCTGCGCGCGAGATGGGCGAGGGGGCAAGGCTGCTTTGCGGGGCGCTTTCCAAGCAAAGCGAGCTCGTCTTTTTAGTTTCCGACCGAAGTCGGATCGTAGCCA
>JAZONB010000141.1:0-11408 GCA_045654305.1 Acutalibacteraceae bacterium
TCTGTACTTATACATATTATGTCCTCATTGGTCTTTATCCAAAGAGGATAATCTTTACCTGAATTTATGAAAAAATCATCGAGGGCAGGTAAGAGCTCTTCTTCCCATTTAGATTTAAGCAAAAACCGAAAAGCGTTAACCTTAAACGCCTCAAATATAAAATGTGTGCAGTCGCTTATAAAAATAATGGGACAAAAATTTTGATTTGCTCTTAAAAATTTAGCTGTTTCAAGTCCGTTTATACCATTTAATCGGTAGCCTAAAAATATTAAGTTGTAATCCGTTGTACTTGAAATAATATCCTCGCCCGAATTAAAGCATTCTGCTAATATTTCCATTCTGTTTTTCTCGGCATATCGGTAAAGCGTGCTTTTAAGACGGGAGGTGAATGGTTTGTCAAGGTCACAAATAGCAATTTTCATTTTAACCGTCCGATAAATATTAAAAATATTGCTATTAGTATACATCTTTAGACATAATTTGTCAAGAATTACGCTTTTTTGAGATTTCGCTCCCATAATGATACCTTTTACTCTATTTTTCGACATTATTTATATCACCTTTGTAAAAATGGCTAATAAGACGAAAAGGGTTGATATAAATATGATTTAAATTTTAAAAATCGGTGTTTACAAAATTTCAACCTTTTTCTTTCTTTATATGAAAGGATGGTTGAAAATATGGAAAACGGGTGCTTAATTACCTTGATTAAAAAATTCAGAGAAAATGATATGTCGGTCTTTCCTGTAATCTTTGCCGAATTTGAGGGACTTATATATCACTATTCATTAAAGTGTGATGCCGAGGATATTTTTCAAGAACTAACAGTTTTTTTACTAGAGCTTTTATATAAGGTAGACGTTTCTCGGTTTGAGTCACTCTCGGGCGAAGGGCTTAAAAGGTATATTGCGGTAAGCTTAAGAAATAAATATGTCGCTTTTTCAAAAGCAGATACCATATTAAAAAAGAATAATCAGTTTTTAGATGACTTCGTTTCGGTCGAGCCTGATTTTTTGGCGGAGCATATTTTAAAGGACGGTTTGGACAAGCTCACTGAGAAGCAAAAGGAAATTATAGTCTTTAAATATTTACATAACTACACAAATAACGAAATTGCAAAAATTCTAAAGATTAGCCGTCAGGCAGTGAATCAAATAAAGAATAGAGCGGTGGAGACACTCAGGGAGTATTATAAATGAAAGAAATAACAATTTTTCGGGTTAGAAAAAACTTCCGAGATATAAAATCCCAAAAGGGAGCTTTTTTAATTTTTGAAACGGCTGTAAAAATGGCAGAAAAGTACAGACTTAATGTATATAACAATGATGGAAAGCTGTTGTATAAAAGTGAGAAGAAAATATTGTAAAAAATCATTTTGTGTGCTAAAATATAGACAAATAAATATGGGGTGGGAGATAGATGTTAGAAGTAAAAGATTTAAGAAAGGTTTACAAAACCAAGAATGGTGCTGATGTTAACGCACTTGACGGCGTTACCTTGTCTTTTAGTGAAACCGGAATGGTGTTTTTACTTGGCAAATCAGGTAGCGGCAAATCGACACTTCTTAATGTTTGCGGTGGACTTGATTCTCCCACAAACGGCGAAATCATTGTAAAGGGCAGAAGCAGTAAGGATTTTACTCAAAGCGATTTTGATAGCTATAGAAATACTTTTATTGGTTTTATATTTCAAGAGTATAACATCCTTAATGAATTTTCGGTTGAAGATAATATTGCGCTTGCATTAGAGCTTCAGGGCAAACCCAAGGATAAGACGGCTATTGCTGAGCTTCTGTCACAGGTTGACCTTGAGGGTTATGCAAAACGCAAACCAAATACCTTGTCGGGCGGTCAGAAGCAACGTATTGCAATAGCTCGCGCGCTTATTAAATCTCCCGAAATTATTATGGCGGATGAACCTACGGGTGCGCTTGATTCAAATACAGGTAAACAGGTTTTTGAAACACTTAAAAAACTGTCACGAGATAAACTTGTAATTGTTGTATCGCACGACCGTGACTTTGCTGAGCAGTATGGTGACCGAATCATAGAACTTAAAGATGGCAAGGTTATCTCGGATGTAACAAAAACCGAGAAAAAGACCGTTGCTGTTTCGGAGAATGTTAACGCGGTCGGCGATGTTTTGTGTGTAAAAAAAGGCGCCTCACTTACCGATACAGATTTTGACAAAATAAAAACATATTTAAAGACTTCAAACGGCAATGTTATCATTGCAAATAACGAACACGATGTTGAAAAATTCAAAAAGGTCAGCCGTATTAATGAGCACGGGGTAAAAGAGGTGTTTTGCGACACTCAGGATAAGGGCGAAAGATGTGAATACACCGAAGAGGATAGCCGTTTTATCCGTTCAAAATTACCGCTTCGCCACGCTGCAAAAATCGGTGTTTCGGGGCTTCGTAACAAGCCTGTTCGCCTTTTCTTTACGGTGATTCTTTGTACTGTTGCTTTTGTGCTTTTCGGTTTGCTTTCCACCCTTAATTTTTACGACAGCGAAGCCACTTTTAAACAGACAATGGCAGATTCCTCCATTTCGGCAATGAAATTGGAAAAAAGATACAAAGGAAAAACAGCTTGGTATTCTAATGGTGAAAAGGAATATGAGTATGATGACTTTTTTTCAACTAAATTTACAAATGAAGAACTCGAAAAAGTCAAAGATGATTTGTCACAAGATGCCTTTGGTGCGGTTGGCACCTCGGCAAGCTTTAATGTTCGTCAGGCAAATTCCAAATATTACAGAAATAATATAACCGCATTTGCCTATATTTCGCAGAACAATGCTTTGCGTCAAAATATAAACGGTGCTTACCCTCAAAATGACAATGAAATTGCTATTTCATCTTATATGGCCGAGGTTCTTTATAAATGCAATGCGTTTGATAATAACGGTATCGCACTTGAACTTGCAGAGCCTACTGATATAATCGGTAAGAGTGTAAACCTTGGAGGCAGAATATATAAAATTACGGGAATTATAAATACACAGCCTGTTCCGGAACAATATGCGTCTCTTGAAAATTCGGAAACTAATGATATGATGCTCGAAATGAAATATGAATCCTATCTTTCGGATGGACTCCACCTTGTGGCGTTTGTTACAGAAAACCGTCTTACTGAGCTTTCTAAGGAGTCAACCGATTATATTGAGGGACTTCACAATTATACAAGGGTTGTGGCTTCGATTAAATCGGGCGGTAAATATGAATTCCCCGAATGGTCTAACGCACGATATGCTACCTCCTCGGTTATATCGGACACTAATAACATAGTCAAAATAAGTGGAGAAAGCATTCTCCCCGCAGGCAATGAAATTTTAGTACCGTCAACACTTTTTGGCTCAAGCATAGGAGAAGCCTACCGCAAAATCGGAGAAAGCTTTGCCGATGATTATGAGACGGCAGATAAATACTACAAGCTTTCAAACCTCGCAAATGAGATTGAAATGGGCGGTAGGTACCAGCAAAACACCGAAACCAAAAAGGATGAATTTATTTCATACACAAATGAAGAATTAAAGGCAAAAATCAATTCATTGATAGCGGCTGTAAAGCGTGACAAAATACCGCTTAAATTCGGTGTTAAAATTTTCGATGATATGAATCAAGCCGCCATAGGCGATGTTAAGGAGTATAATATCAGCGGTGTCATAATCGTACCGAGAGAAAATGAGTTGTCGAACTGTTTTATAATGTCGGATGACGCATTCACAAAACTTTGGGACGAACAAAAGTTAGTGGTTGAAAACTATTCAATCGTTACCACAAATTACACAATGGTTAATCCCGCTGCGATATATGATGGTGTTTATGTGCCTTACGAATATTCCGAAGACACAGTTGATACATATTGGCAACTTTATAAAAATGATGAATGGGAAAAGGATGATTCTTGTATCATTCTCTCCGGAAATTTTGTAGGAACACTGCAAGCTATTGATAGCACGGTGAAGGATATGTCAAAGGTATTCTTATATGTGGGAATTGCACTTGCTCTTTTTGCAGTTCTTTTATTCTCAAACTTCATTTCGGTTTCTATTTCTCAAAAAACCAGGGATATTGGCATCTTGCGTGCAGTTGGCGCCAGAAGTGTAGACGTTTTCAAAATTTTCTTCTCGGAATCTTTTGTGATTGCGGCAATATGCCTCTTGCTTTCAACCGTTGCTTGCACGGTGTTATGTGGATACCTAAACCGAGTACTTGCAGAGGGAATAGGTGCATCATTACTTGTGTTTGGAATAGCATCGTTTGTCATTATGGTGCTTATAGCGGTTGCGACGGCGATTGTATCAACCTTTATCCCTGTTTACAATGCCGCAAAGAAAAAACCTGTTGATTCAATTCGTTCACTGTAATTGAGCGCAACAAAAAAAGATGTGTAGAAATTTTCTACACATCTTTTCTTTATGTACTTAAAATTTAAATTAGTAAGCTACACCTTGTGCGAGCATTGCTTCTGCAACCTTTTCGAAGCCTGCGATATTAGCGCCGGCAACAAGGTCGCCCTCCATACCGTATTTCTTAGCGGCATCGTAGGAGTTCTTAACAATGTTAGCCATAATCTGATAAAGCTTAGCGTCAACCTCTTCGGCAGTCCAGCTGTATCTCATAGAGTTCTGGCTCATTTCAAGACCTGAAACTGCAACACCGCCGGCATTAACAGCCTTAGAAGGAGCAATAACAAGACCGTTTGCTTTAAGGTAAGCCATAGCCTCCTCGGTGGTAGGCATATTAGCAACCTCAACATAGTATTTAACGCCGTTGGCAACTATGTTCTTAGCATCCTCAAGGCCAACCTCGTTTTGTGTTGCGCAAGGCATAACAATGTCAACCTTAACTTCCCAAGGACGCTTGCCCTCAAAGTATTCAACGCCGAATTTGTCAGCATAATCCTTAACCTTGTCGTGACCGGAAGCACGCATCTCAAGAAGATAGTTGATTTTCTCCTCTGTGTTGATACCGTCCTTATCGTAAACATAACCGTCAGGACCTGAAATGGTAACAACCTTACCGCCAAGCTCGGTGACCTTTTTAACGGTACCCCAAGCAACGTTACCGAAACCGGAAACTGCAAAGGTCTTGCCCTTAACATCATCACCGAAATGCTTTAACATTTCAACGGTGTAGTAAACAGCGCCGAAGCCTGTAGCCTCAGGACGGATAAGAGAACCGCCGAAAGAAAGACCCTTACCGGTAAGAACGCCGGTAAATTCATTGCGGAGTCTCTTGTACTGACCATAAAGATAACCAACCTCACGAGCGCCAACGCCAATGTCACCTGCGGGAACGTCGGTATCAGCACCGATGTGCTTTGCAAGCTCGGTCATAAAGCTCTGGCAGAAACGCATAACCTCTCCGTCAGACTTGCCTCTGGGGTCAAAGTCAGAGCCGCCCTTACCGCCGCCCATAGGAAGACTTGTAAGGCTGTTTTTAAAGGTCTGCTCAAAACCTAAGAACTTCATAATCGAAGCGTTAACTGTGGGATGGAAACGAAGACCGCCCTTGTAAGGACCGATAGCAGAGTTAAACTGAACACGGTAACCACGGTTAACCTGTACCTTGCCGTTGTCATCTACCCAAGAAACTCTGAAAGAAATAAGTCTTTCAGGCTCAACCATTCTCTCAAGAATACCGTAAGCCTCGTATTTGGGGTTAGCCTCAATAACAGGCTCAAGGGATTCCAAAACCTCTTTAACTGCCTGCAAAAATTCTTTTTCGCCGGCGCTGCGGGCTGCAGCTTCCTCATAAACCTTGTTTAAATAAGCTGATTTAAACATTTAAATTACCTCCGTAAAATAATATGGTAAAATATCTCACCTTTTAAGAATACTACTATTTTTTTTCACAGTCAATAAAAAAATCGCAAAAAACACCGATTTTTTACATTTTCAGCATATAAAACAATATAGTATTTATGAAATAATTGACCTTTAGAAAAATTGCTGATATAATATTTTATTATACGTATAGGATTAGATATGATGAAAATATTAGTAGGATTGAGTGGGGGAGTGGACTCCTCTGCAGCGGCCGTGCTTTTAAAAGAAAAAGGGTACTTGGTAACAGGACTCACCCTAAAGCTTTGTGAGTTTGACAAAGAACAGGATTTAAGCGACGCTAAGTCGGTCTGTGATAAACTGGGAATTGAGCATTTAATCCTCGATCTTAAAGCGGAATTTAAGGAAAAGGTTATGAATGACTTTATAGCTCAGTATAAAGAGGGGCTAACCCCTAACCCTTGCCTTGAATGTAATAAGTACATTAAATTCGGTAAAATGCTCGATATAGCTTTAGAAAAAGGCTACGACAAAATTGCCACAGGGCATTATGCAAGGGTGGAAAAGCAGGGAGACCGATTTGTTCTTAAAAGAGCCAAGGATTTGTCTAAAGACCAGTCCTATGTGCTGTACTCTCTGACACAGCATCAACTATCACATTTGGAGTTGCCGTTAGGCGAGCTTACTAAAGCCCAAATCAGGAATATAGCCGAGGAAAAGGGCCTTGTTAATGCCAACCGCCCCGATTCACAGGACATTTGCTTTGTGCCTGATGGGGATTATGCCTCTTTTATTCAAAAAACCGATGGCTTTAAGAGTGAAAAAGGCGACTATGTCGATATAAACGGTAATGTTTTGGGCGAGCATCAGGGCGTCATTCATTACACGATAGGTCAGCGAAAGGGACTTGGAATTGCTCTCGGCAAGCCTCAGTTTGTGATAGATAAATCGGCTGAGAGTAACAGGGTTGTTTTAGGTGACGAAGAGCATTTGTTTAAAAAAGAGGTAGAAGTCAGGGATGTTAATTTCATTCCCTTTGATTCTCTTCAAAAGGAAATGAGGGTAACGGCAAAGCTTCGTTACCGACACGAGCCACAGCCTGCGGTGATTTTTCCTTTAGAAAACTCAAATGTTAAAATAGTTTTTGATGAGCCTCAGCGTGCGCCTACAAGCGGTCAGGCGGCTGTCTTTTATGACGGTGACACGATTGTCGGCGGTGGAAAGATAATTTAGTTTAAGGAGTAATAAATATGAGAACTGTTGTATCTGTAATGGGAAAGGATAGCGTTGGAATTATTTCAAAGGTCAGCAATATCTGTAACGAGTGTAATGTGAATATATTGGACATTACTCAGTCGGTTTTGGACGATATTTTTGTAATGGTAATGCTTACTGATATTTCCAAATCAAACTGCGATTTTTCAGTTTTTTCGGATAAAATGAAGAATTTGGGAAAGGCGAACTGCCTTGATATTCGTGTAATGCACGAGGATGTTTTTAATTCAATGCACAGAATTTAGGCTAGCCTAAGGAGAAACACAATGATTAATATTAATGATATAATGGAAACCATAAATATGATTTCCGAGGAAAATCTTGACATTCGTACTGTCACTATGGGCATTTCTCTTCTTGATTGTGCCGATAGCGATGCCGATAAGGCGTGCCAAAAGATTTACGATAAAATAACCCGTCTTGCGGGCAACCTCGTTAAGGTGGCAGGCGATATCGAAAAGGAGTACGGTATTCCGATTATCAATAAGCGTATTTCCGTTACACCTATCGCTATGGTAGCAGCAGCCAGCGGTGGTAATCCCGTTATGTTTGCTAAAACTCTGCAAAAAGCTGCAGACGCTACAGGCGTCAACTTCATAGGCGGTTATTCAGCGTTGGTGCATAAGGGTTTTTCTGCAGGTGACGAGGCTCTTATTCGTTCAATACCTGAGGCACTTTCGGTGACTAATAATATCTGTTCTTCGGTTAATATCGGCTCAACAAAAGCGGGTATCAATATGGACGCTGTAAAGCTTATGGGACAAATCGTGAGAGAAACAGCCGAAATTACTGCCGACAGAGACTGTATAGGTTGTGCAAAATTAGTTGTATTTTGTAACGCAGTTGAGGATAACCCCTTTATGGCGGGCGCTTTCCACGGTGTTGGCGAGCCGGACTGTGTTATTCATGTTGGTGTGTCGGGTCCCGGCGTTGTGCAGGCGGCTCTTAAAAAATGTCCTGACGGCGATTTGGGACAGTTGGCAGAAATCATTAAAAGAACTGCATTTAAAATCACGAGAATGGGTCAGCTTGTCGGCACCGAGGCATCACGACGTTTAGGTGTGCCTTTCGGTATAGTAGACCTTTCCTTGGCGCCCACCCCCGCAATAGGTGACTCGGTAGCTCATATTTTAGAGGAAATGGGACTTGAAACTTGCGGTACTCACGGCACCACCGCCGCTTTGGCTATGCTTAACGATGCGGTTAAAAAGGGAGGAGTTATGGCTTCCTCTTATGTTGGCGGTCTTTCGGGCGCGTTTATCCCTGTATCTGAGGATGCAGGTATGATAGCCGCCGCAAAATCGGGCGACTTGGAGCTTTCAAAATTAGAGGCTATGACCGCCGTTTGCTCGGTAGGACTTGATATGATTGCAATTCCGGGCGAGACCCCCGCAGAGGTTATTTCTGCAATTATCGCAGACGAGGCGGCAATTGGTATGGTTAACAGCAAGACCACCGCTGTCAGAGTAATCCCCGCTATCGGTAAAAAGGTTGGTGAGGATTTGGAGTTTGGCGGACTTTTGGGCTCAGGACCGATAATGAAGGTAAACCTCACAAAATCACCTAAAAAGTTTATCGACAGAGCAGGCAGAATCCCCGCACCGTTGCAGAGTCTTAAGAATTAAAGTTGGTATTAAACAAAAACCCTCGGTAGTTAAACTATCGAGGGGTTGTTTTATTCATTATTTTGTTTTGCGGTGTTTAGGGAGGAAATTAAAAGTTTCTTAATTTCAATACATTTATCCAAAACCGATTTATCGTCATAATATCCGCTTTCGAGAAGTAACTCAAGCCAATATTCACTTTCGCTACATTCTTTTAAAGCAATATGTAGTTTTGCAATGAAATCCGCTTTTGAATGTGCGTAAAATGCTTCTCGGATATTAGCTCCTATGCTCGTTCCGCTACGGACAAGTTGGTTGGTTAAAACGGTTTCCTTTTTAGCTTGCTTAACCGTATTACAAACTTTAATTATTTGAAGTGCAAACTCTTTTGATTTTATAAGCAAAGGACTGTTATTCATACCGATACTCCTTTTTTATAATCCGTCGGCAAAGCCGACACCGAACTTTTTCACTATTACATATTACTTATTACTTTCCAAAAATCCTGCTTTTTCAGTGAAGAGTGAAAAGTGAATAGTTAATAGTGAAGAAGTAAAAATCCCTCAGACTAAAATGTCTAAGGGATTTTTGGAGCGGGTGATGGGAATCGAACCCACACGACCAGCTTGGAAGGCTGGGATTCTAGCCATTGAACTACACCCGCATATTGGGAACGAAAACTATAATATCACAACTTAGCTTATTAGTCAAGAGGGAAATTGCAAAAAAGTTTAATTACTATTGACAAAACTGTTATTTAGTGATATACTATCTTCAATTAAATGCGTTGAAGGAATTATTTTTTGCACAGCTTGCGTTTCAGAGAGTCGGCGGGTGGTGAAAGCCGATACCAGAGTGTAGAAAAAGTCTCATTCCGGAGCAGAACGGCTGAACTTACATTAAGTCGTTACGGTTTGCCCCGTTATCATGGCATAAAGCTTGTTAGAGCTTGCAGAGTGACCGTTTTAAACGGTAATCAGGGTGGTACCACGGATTATTTCGTCCCTGAGATTGCGTAAAGCAGTCTCAGGGCTTTTTTATTAGCTCTGGGCTGACATTAAAAGCGGAAAGTGAGTTTTTAAAATGAAAATCAAAATTTTTGACAAAACTTTAATGGCAGAAAATCAAAGCTTTTCTTTTAAGGAGAAGCTTGAAATTGCACGCCAGTTAGATAAGCTGTGTGTCGACACGGTAGAATTGCCGTCGGTTAATAATGTCAAGACCGATACATTACTTATTAAAACTATCGCTTCCTTTGTGAAAGCGAGTGTTATTTCTGTTGGAGCGGGTTACACAGTGGATAGCCTTAAAAATGCCCTTGCTTCTCTTGTCACTGCTGAGAAGCCTCGAATCAGGGTAGAGGTGCCTGTATCTACTGTTGGTATGGAGTACACCTGTCACATGAAAGCTCCCAAGATGCTTGAAACTGTTTCCGCATTGATTTGTGAGGCTAAGAAAAGCTGTGGCGATGTTGAATTCTGCGCAGTAGACGCTACCCGTGCAGAGGACGATTTTCTAAAGGATATCATTACTGCCGCTTGTGAAAACGGTGCGACTGTTATCACCGTTTGCGATAACGCCGCCGAGATGATGCCCGATAATTTTGGTGAGTTTATTAAGAAGATTAGAACTTACATACCCGAAAATGTAGCATTTGGTATTTCGGCAAACAACAAAAACGGCTTAGCACCTGCAAATGCAGTTTCTGCTATTAAAAACGGCGCCGATGTTATTAAAACGGGCGTTTCTTCAAGTGAAATCGAGCTTGAAACAATGGGCAGCATTGTTAAAAACTGCGGTGCGGCTAATGGCTTTGAGAGTTCTCTTAAATACACCGAGATGAACAGAATTATCAAACAAGTTGAGCGCATTATTGATAATGCGAAAAGTGAAAAAATGTCGGTCACAACCATCAGTGGCGAGGAAAACGGCATAAAGCTTAATAAAAACGACACAAAGGAAACCGTTTTGAGAGAGGTTATGAAATTGGGTTACGACTTGACCGAGGAGGACGGAGAAAAGGTATACGAGGAGTTTTTGCGTGTTGCTGAGAAAAGACAGGTAGGCTCCAAGGAGCTTGACGCTATTGTTGCAAGTGTGGCTTTACAAGTACCGCCCACCTACAAGCTGATTAATTATGTTATAAACAGCGGTAATATAATTTCCACCACCGCTCAAATCACAATGGAAAAGGACGGCAAACAGCTTCAGGGCATTTGCCTTGGTGACGGTCCTGTTGACGCTGCATTCTTGGCTGTTGAGCAGATTATCGGTCATCACTTTGAGCTTGATGATTTCCAGATTCAGTCCGTAACCGAGGGAAAGCAGGCGTTAGGCTCGGCTGTTGTAAAGCTTAGGAGTGGCGGAAAATTATACTCTGGCAACGGAATTTCTGAGGATATTTTGGCAGCAAGCGTGCGTGCATACATCAATGCTGTTAACAAAATTGTTTACGAGGAGGCATAAGGCTTTATGAAGTTTTCATTTTTGACCAAGGGTTGGCATGACAATACCTTTGAGGAATTTTGTCAGGTTGCGAAAGACCTTAAATTCAAGGGTATTGAGCTTCATAATATTCACAACCGCCTTTTTACCGATAAAAACGGTGCTTTTCACGATTATACTGCCGCATCAACTTTGCGTAAGCTGTATGAAATGAAACTGGAACTTCCTTGTATTGATACTATCTGCAATTTAGCAGATACTTCTAAGGAAAAGGAAAACATACAGGAA
>JAZONB010000142.1:0-6787 GCA_045654305.1 Acutalibacteraceae bacterium
CCATATTTTTGGCATTTTTCCAAGGTCTCGGCATTCATATCTCTTGCTGATTTACCCGCACGCTCGCCGTTATACCAAGCAGCACAAATGATTTCATTTTCATCGCATATATTTTTCACCTCGTCAAAGGTGGAAGCGTACAAACCATGACGGTTAGTTGAATAGTATAGGCAGTTGGCATCTTTAAATTTCATAATATTTCTCCATTATTGGCTAAGTGAAAATCAAATCTGTTTCCAAGGATAAACTACGACTTTGATGGGGTCTTCATTTGGATTTTGTAATAATGCAAATGCATCTTCAATCTGTTCGAGCGGGAATTTATGTGTAACCATATTTTTTAAATTCACACGTCCGCTTGCTACCAAATTAACTAATGGCTCCCATACATACGGGTTATTTTCAACACCGTGTACTTCTAACTGTTTCATAATAATGGTTTTTACAGGGAACTGTATATTAGCGCTTTCTGCTGGTAATCCGTACAGAATTACACGTCCGCCGTTTGCGGCAATATTTATGGCTTCATTGATGATTTTGGGAGCGCCTGTTGTTTCGCAAACCAATCCTGCACCGTTGCCGTTTGTAAGTTCTAAAATATGCTTGGGTGTATTCTCTTCGGAATTACAAATAATTACATCTGCACCGAAATGGAGAGCTTTTTCCAGGCGACTTTTGTTTCTTCCAACAACAATCACTTTACCAGCACCCAAAGCCTTTGCTGTTTGTATAAAGGATATTCCGGCGGGTCCGATACCGTATACTACTACGGTTTCTCCCATACGAACACCAAGTCTCATAAGACCGCCTGATGGGCAGATTGCACTTTCGAAAATAGCTGCTTCTTCATCGGTTATTTCATCCGGAATAGGGACAATATTTTTGGCGGGCACCTTAACATATTGTGCGTATCCGCCCGAGTGTGGTGCTGTGCCGATTTCCTCACGGTTAGCGCATAAGTGGCGGTTCCCTTTTCTGCAAGCTTCACAAACGCCGCATCCAACGGATGTTTCTACTAACACACGCTGTCCTACTTTGATGCCGGATACTGCGGCTCCAAGCTCTGCTACCTCTCCGCAAATTTCGTGTCCGAGTATGTGCGGAGGTTTTCCGTATAAAAACTGACCGGTATATACGTGTAAATCGGTTTTGCAAACACCTGCTGCACGCACTTTAAGTAATACTTCGTTCTCATTTATGACAGGCATAGGAACTTCTTTGATTTCTATTTTGCCGTAATCGGTCCATACTGCTGCTTTCATTATTATCACCTTAAATTACTGTATTTGTTTCAAAACATCTTGCATTCTGCATTTAATTGCTTGATATTCTTTCATACGTTCGGGGGAAACTGCCTGCATATATTTGCCGAAATTCATAGTGTCCGAGGCTTCGCCTAAAATGCGGTATCCCAATGGATAGGGAATAGAGCCTGCTAATGCGGCTAATTTTACTACGATTTCCTGATAATATAAACCTTTTTCGTTTTTAAGGTTTTTATATACATTTGCGATTAAGTTGGGATAAAGATATCCGATTGCAGTAAAGCTACCGTTAGCACCGCAGTTTACTAAAGCGTAGATACTTTCATCTGAGCCTGTAAGTACAGCGAAATCCTTGCGTACTTCATTACGCAGGGTAATCTGTTGCATTATCTGCAGCACATTTCCACTGCTGTTTTTAATGCCTTGAATGCGAGGTAATTTCAAAAGCTCTTGATATACATTCATAGAAATTCCACTGGTACACTGTGGAATCTGGTATGCAATAATCGGCAATTTTCCGGGCTCGCTCGCAATCTCCTTGTAAAAATCAAGAACATCGTTGTCACTCAGCGGGAAGTAGTAAGGAGGAGCTACTAATGCACCATCAGCGCCTAACCGCTCAATGAATTTTAAGAGTTCTTTGGTTTCGTGACAGTTTGCAGCTGTTGCACCACAAATAAATTCTTTTCTTCTTGCCACAATATTTTTCGAGAATCTCATAACTTCTCTTGTTTCTTCTCTTGAAAGATAGGTAAACTCACTGGTAGAACCGCAAACGACAACTCCCTTAATATCCGAGTTGCAAACGACTTCTAATTGTTTCTTGAGTTCAGTGTAATCCACCTTGCCGTCTTCCTTAAATGGGGTGAGCACAATACCATAGCCACCTTGAAATTTTGGCGCTGTCGGACAGCTTTTGCCTGCCATAACATTGATATCTTCAAGAGATACATAGGTCATAAATTTTCCGTCAGGACTATTTACTACAAGACCTTGCATAGAAGGCTGATAACTTTCTAAAATTCTTCTTTGTAACTCGTTTTCATCGACACGTCCGTTTTTGAAAGGTGCCGTAACGATTCCGTATCTATCTTTTAAATTGATATGTTCTTCTAATCCTCTGCTAAGCATAGTTTGAACCTCCGTTTGCTTTGAAAATTGAAATTTTGAAAAGTTTATTTCAAAATAAAATCTTCGATATTAGTAGTGTATTTAAAAATATCTACTCCGCCGTTTTTTGTAACGCGGTAATTATTTTCAATCCGAATTCCGAATTTGTCTTTAAAATAAAGACCGGGCTCTAGTGCTACTATCATATCTTCTTCTAATATGGTTTCGTTGTCTTTAACAAAACGCGGTTCTTCGCACCAACTGTTTTTAAGACCGTGTCCTGCATGATGTACCAAGCCCTCATATCCTTCGTTTTTAAGACGTTGGTCTACATAGTCAAAAATACTGCACGCTTTGACTCCGGGACGAAGTTTTTCCTTTGTTTCTTCTAAAACTTGGCATAAAAGCATATATACTTTTCTTTGCTCTTTGGTGGGTTTCCCGCAGAAAAACGTACGTGTTGTATCACAGTACACTCCGTTATAAGAACATAAAGCATCAACAATGATTGCATCGCCCGATTCGATAACTTTATCTGTTGCGGGCCCCTCAATTTCACAGCTTCTTTTTCCCGAAACAAAATCTCCGCAATAAGACGCTTTCCCATCGGTGTTAGATAAATATGTATCTATTACCTTTTCGTAAAGCTCTTTCTCGGTGCAACCCGAATGAATCTCTTTGCGAATACGGTCATAAGCTTTTATATTAAGCTCTTTCAGATTACTGTAGGCCATAAAAAACGTTTCAACTGTGTTATTATCCATTTGTATTCCTCTTTTATTTCATCATACTTTTCTCAAGGAATTTTTGAGTTTCTTCATGCGGGTTGGCAATTACGTATGTAGCAAATATATTGCATGCACTTGAATTCTTAATGTTATCTACGGCTGCTGTTACGGAAGATACATCTCCCTGAACAAAAACTGTCACTCGACCTGAACCAAATACGGTTTCTTTGGAAACATAACTGACATTGGCTGCTTTAAGCATTTTGTCCACGACATAAATTGCATTTGCACTTCCAACGAGTTCGACAATACCAATTGAATTTTTCATAAGTTTACCCCTAGATATCAGAATAATGGAGCATTTTTTCGATGTCCTTAGTAGGTGCGGGAATGACAGTACGCTTAGCTACTTTAGATACCTTTGTTGCAACCTTGACGGCGGCCTCTATTGCTGCTTCGACCGATGAAACGTCACCCTTCATCTTGATACATACATTACAGCCTTGTCTGGTACGCTCTATAGATTCTATTGAAATCTGTCCTGCTTTTGCAGCTGTATCAACTGCCGCAAAAGCCGCGCATACTCCATCTACCTCTAAAAGTCCAACAGCTTTTTTGCTATTCAATCAAATCACCCTATTACTATATGCTTAGATTTTAGTTCCAACCTACTCTATGAATGAGCTTATCAATTTTAATTTTCGCAAGTACCTTCTTATAGTTTGTAGGCGTCTTTTCGTGACAACACGGTTTATGACCGTCTGTTGGATATAGGACATAAAACATATCAGGTTTAATTTCAATTTTATATCCTTTTCCGTTCATCAGTTCCAAATCTTTTTGAGCATCAAACGGAACCTTAGTTTTTAAATCCTCAATATCTGCATATTCCATATATTCAGTACCCGAAATAAGAATCTGAATATCAATATACTCTCTGTGAACTTCGAAATCTGCATCATTGTACTGGCGTGTGGTTCCTTCCTGTACGAGTATAAATCCGTTTTGTATAGGATATTTACCTACAGGAGTATTTTCCTGTTTTACTTTCTCTGCAAATTTCATCACTTCATAAATTTCCGGAATGCTTCGGCTATATTGTTGAAAACGTTCAATACGGTCTAATATCATAATTAATCCTCCTGAGCACGTAACAGTTAAAACATGGTGATTTTGTATTAATTTCATTGTACCATATTGCTAATATATAATCATAGGTATATTTATATCGCTAATAGGTAAATTTGTCCCACAAACATTTAAAATGTCATCAAATTTGTAATATAAAAAATCTCTATGAGTATTTTGTGAATTTTGTACTTGATTTTACTGTGTGTAGGAGCTAAAATAAAAGTAAAATTAAATTGGTTTTAGGTAAATTTATCCCGAGGTGACGAATTTGAATTTTACATACGACAAAAAGAGATTACTTGAATTAATGAATGATTTTTACTCGTTGACTAAAATTAAAACCGCAATATACGATAATAATTTCAATATTATTTTCGGTGTGCCACAAGAGGATAGCAAATTTTGTATTGCTATCAAAAACAGCCCGAACGGTCTTAAAAACTGTGATTTATGTACTAGAAATGCAATACAGGGGGTTAGAGAAAAGAACTCACTTACCATATACAAATGCCATGCAGGACTTATTGAGGCGGTCGCTCCTATTAGGATTAATAGTGTTATTGTCGGTTATATGATGCTTGGACAAATATGCGAAAAAAACGATAAGGCCTTTAAAGAAGGGAATGTCATATATAAAGAAAAATATTCAATAGATAACTTTAAAGAGTGTGTGAATTCGCTTACAGTTAAAAGTTATTCAGAAATTAAAGCCGCTTCCAAAATTATGGAAAGCTGTGTTTGCTATCTATTGATGAATCACGTAATAATGGAAAGTGACGGCAGTATTGCCTTTGATATAAATAACTATATTATGGAAAATTTGTCCCACAGTTTAACCGGTAAAGAATTATGTATGCAATTTAAAATCAGCAGAAATATGCTATATAAAATATCCGATACCTATTTCGGAATGCCTATTGCCAAATACATAAACCTTAAGCGAATTGAAAAGGCAAAGGAACTTATAAAAGAAGGTGTGTCTGTTACACGAGTTGCCGAAATAACGGGATTTTGTGATTATGGTTATTTTGGAAAAGTGTTTAAAAAAGTAACAGGGGTCACACCCGGAATGTTTGCGAGAAATTGACATTAACTTGACTAATTTTTCGCACATATATATGCTCTGAAGTTTAAGAATAAAATTTAGTAGAGTTCAAAATTAAATGTGTGCTAAAATGGCACACGCTTTTAAGTTGTTTCTGATATCTTGTTTGAAAAATTAATTTTCAAAAAATTTATGCTGTTCTCTTGACATTTTCCCTGGTTTCAGGGTTCTCCATAATTTTCCAATTTTCGATAAAAAACAAGAATATAATCAACATTTAAAAAGTAGGAAATTCGGATACTTTGATGACTTTCGAATAATTTTGGTGTAATATTAGCGCTTTAAAAACGTATAAGGCTTCCTTCATGAAAAATGAATAATAAGAAATTTATGCTTCCCCTGCACGGGCAGTTAAATATATTAAACTTAACTGCAAGCGCATTGAACCTGAAAATCCAACAAAGAGCGAAAAAGTCGGCGTAAAGATAAAGCGTGTGCTATTTTAGGCACACACTTTTTCTTTAACTAAACTGTGAATGATATAATGAGTAGTAAAAACCACCTTGACTTATAAGTTCATTGTGGTTTCCTTGCTCTATAATTGCACCGTCTTTTACCACTAAAATTGTGTCAGCGTTTTGAATCGTTGAAAGTCGGTGGGCAATGATAAAGCAGGTTTTATTTTCCATAAGTGCCGTCATTGCGTTTTGAATTTGTATCTCGGTGCGGGAATCAACGTTTGATGTGGCCTCGTCGAGAATGAGAATTGGCGCTTTCGAAAGGAACGCACGAGCTATGGTGATAAGCTGTTTTTGACCCTTTGATATGTTTACGCCATCATCCGAAAGTACGGTGTTATACCCATCGGGGAGACTTTCAATAAAGGTGTCAATCCTAGCATCCTTTGCCGCTGCATAAACTTCTTCGGGAGTTGCGTCCTCTCTGCCGTAGACGATATTATCATATATCGTACCGCAGAAAAGCCAAGTATCTTGAAGGACCATATTAAAGGCAAGGCGTAAATCTGAACGCTTTAACTCGACAGAGGGTATACCGTCTACCAGTATTTCTCCGCTTTTGATATCGTAAAACCGCATAAGTAAATTTATGATGGTAGTTTTGCCCGCACCCGTGGGGCCTACTATTGCCACCGTTTGTCCCTTTTTAGCATTTACCCATACATTTTTAAGCACCGTTTTGTTTTCGGTATAACCAAACGTTACGCCTCGAAGCGCAACATCGCCTTTAACCTCTTTAAGCTCTTTCGCATCTTTTGTATCTGCCTTTTCAGGTTCTTCATCAAGGATGGCAAACACGCGCTCCGCCGCAGAAAATGCCGACTGAATTTCGTGAAGAATATTAGAAAACTCGTTTATAGGTCCTGCAAATTTTCTTGAATACTGTACAAACTGTGCCACACCGCCTAAGGTAATAAAGAAGGTGGAAGCAGCAAGTATGGTGCCGTTTTGCGAGAACATATAAAGAATTCCGCCCATAACCGCTACGAG
>JAZONB010000143.1:0-2971 GCA_045654305.1 Acutalibacteraceae bacterium
AAAAATGGCTTTTTTAAGGACCCTTAAGAAAAAGAGCCTCACCCTTATAAACAGAATATTGGAATTCGCAAAGGAGAAAAAGCCTGTCGTAAAGGAAGCTATCAAAGGTTTTTTAGCAAGAAACTTCGAGGTTACTTCCACTAAAAAAAGCAAGGTGACAGGTGTTATTTTGCTATCAGTCACCCTATTGTGGGTAGTTTTAAGCGTTAATACCTTTATCTCGCAGGAATTTGAAGGCAAGTGGTGGCTTTTAGCCTTTGCTTTGTTATGCCCATTTTTAATAGGTCTCAGCACCGCTTTTACCGTTCGTTTTACCAATGAAACGGTAAATAAGATTTGGCATCTTGTCTTTTTACTGCTCATTCCCATTATAACCATGACAATGACCGAAGCACTTAACAATATTTTTGTCTACAATATGACCTATTTGGGTTTCTTGGGCAATTATTTAGTTATAATTATAATGTATTTCATTGTTTTTGCTCTGTCAGGCAGTTTAAAGCTTTCGTATCTTATTATTACACCTATACTCTACGGTTTTGCCTTGGCACACAGCTATATTATGGATTTCAGAGGCACCCCCTTTATTCCGATGGACTTTTTAAGTGTCACCACGGCAGTAGGAGTTGCAAGCACCTATAGTTTCGTACCCAACTACAAGGTTATAACCGGTACATTTATTTTTATCTTTTTAATAATAATCGGATTTAAAACCAAAACACCTAAATACAACATTTTAACCAAAATTATTACACGCACTTTTGCGGCGACATTCAGTTCAGTTTTGCTTATTCTTTTCTTTGCAACAAGCGTTTTCGCCGATATGGGCGTGAGACCCGATTTCTGGAACCAAACAAGAGGTTACAAAAACTACGGTTTTGTTTTCAGTTTCTTCTCAAATACCAAATATCTTTATATGTCGGAGCCTGATGAATACGACCCAGACAGTCTTAAAGACTATGTTGACCAGACCAATAAAGAGGATGAGAACGTTCCTCAAAAAAACTACAAAAAACCAAACATTATTTGTATTATGAACGAAACTCTTTCAGATTTAAGGGTACTTGGTGACCTTCAAACAAACGAAGAATATATGCCTTTTTTAAACAGTCTCACTAAAAACACTGTAAAGGGCAACCTGTATGTCCCCGTAATCGGAGCCGGCACTTCAAACACCGAATTCGAATTTCTAACAGGTCACTCAACAGCATTTTTGCCGTCGGGAAGCAATGCTTACATGCTATATATAAAAAATCATATAGCTTCACTGGTTTCTACCCTTGACGCTCAAGGGTATTCCTCACTTGCTTTACACCCCTACTATAAAGCAGGTTGGAAACGAACCGAGGTTTATGAAAATTTAGGCTTCGATTTGTTTATAAGCCTTGAGGACATTTTGGGTGACGAACTCATTTCCGAATTTAGAATGAATGAAAGAAACCCCGATTATTTACAGCAACTCGTTGACGAAAAGTTCCCCGGTAGCAATATGCTTTTGCGTCAATATGTCAGCGATTCTTATAACTACAAGCTTTTAATTAAAGACTTTGAAAATCGAGACCGCCATGAGCCTTACTTTGCATTTAACGTAACAATGCAAAACCACGGCGGATATACTATCGCGGCTCAAAACTTTACCGAAACCATTTATGCCACAAACACTACAAAGGCGTATCCAAAGGCTAACAAGTATCTCTCCCTTATAAAGCATACCGACAATGCTTTCAAGGAGCTTATCGAGTATTTTTCAAAGGTCAAGGAACCTACTATAATTTGTATGTTCGGCGACCATCAGCCATCTATCGAAACAGACTTTGTTGAGGAAATTATGGGGGTTGACAGCCTTTCAAACCTCACTCCCGAGCAGGAGCAGAAGCGTTATTGTACACCTTTTTATATCTGGGCAAACTACGATATAGAGGAACAAACTATTGAACGACTGAGCTCCAACTATTTATCATCCTTGGTTTTAAAAACCGCAGGAATTAAGCTTACAGAATACAACAAGTATCTTCTTAACCTTTGTGAAACACTTCCTGTTATTGACAATGCGGGCTATATTGACAATGGGGGTGTACACTACAAATGGAGTGACAACTCACCCTACACATCAATTCTTGACGAGTACGAAAAAATTCAATATAACAACATTTTCGATAGAGAACACGTTAATCTCGATATATTCTATATTGAGGGATACACTCCGCCTGTCGAAACCGAAAATGAAAACAGCAGTACGGTGACGGAAAATGATTAACACCACTCTTTGCTACATTGAAAAAGACGGTAGGTATTTAATGCTTCACCGAGTGAAGAAAGAAAACGACCTAAACCGTGACAAGTGGGTTGGTATCGGTGGCAAATTTGAAGCAGGCGAGTCACCCGAAGAATGTAACTTTAGGGAAACTTTAGAGGAAACGGGACTTGTGCTTATCTCCCAACGATACTCTGGAATCGTGACCTTTGTGTCTGACAAATGGGGCACAGAATATATGCACCTTTTTCACAGTACCGATTTTTCAGGCGAAATTAAAAACTGTGACGAGGGTAATTTAGAATGGGTGAAAATACCTGATGTCTACTCCCTGCCCCTATGGCAGGGAGATAAAATATTTTTACATTTAATTGAGGAAAAAGTGCCATTCTTTTCTCTTAAATTAGTGTATGAGGGTGACACTCTTAAAAGTGCAATATTAAATAGTAAAAAACTTGATTTAGGTGATTTTTTATGAAAATCTGTCTTTACGGCGCATCCAGTAATAACATAGATAAGGCTTACATTGACGCAACCGAAAAATTAGGCGAGGAAATGGCAAAAAGAGGCCATACCCTAATATACGGCGGCGGTGCCGCAGGTGTTATGGGCGCAGCCGCAAGGGGAGCGTCAAAAGCGGACGGCGAAATCGTGGGTATTTCCCCAAGATTTTTTGATGTAGACGGCGCACTTTACGATAAATGCACCGATTTTATC
>JAZONB010000144.1:0-1997 GCA_045654305.1 Acutalibacteraceae bacterium
TGCGCAGTCCAACGCGCTCGAAAATGTCTTAGCCCGAAGCGGTGTACCTTATAAGGTAATCGGCGGAATGCGATTCTACGACCGCAAGGAAATCAAGGATGTTGTGTCTTATCTTCATTTGATTAACAATAATAAAGATGACATAAGACTCAGAAGAATTATAAACGAGCCAAAGCGTTCTATTGGCGACACCACCGTTAATAACATTGCCGAAATTGCAAATCAGTTAGGTATCTCTATGTATGAGGTAATTAGCAATGCCGACGATTATCCGTCTTTGTCACGTTCTTCTGTAAAACTTAAAGGCTTTTGCAGTATAATCGATGAACTCACCTCCCTTGCGGAACAACTACCTATAAGCGAGCTTTTCCAAAAGGTGTTAGAGATTTCGGGGTATATAAGAGCCTTGGAAAACGAGGGTGACGAGGGAATTGACCGCATAGAGAACGTTAAGGAATTTGCCTCTAATATTGCTCAGTATGAACTTGAAAACGATGAACCGTCATTGTCGGATTTCTTAGAACAATTGTCGTTAATCAGCGATATAGATTCATTCGATGCCGAGAGTGACAGGGTTGTTTTAATGACCATTCACTCGGCAAAGGGTCTTGAGTTTAAGAATGTTTATTTGGTAGGACTTGAGGAGGGGATTTTCCCCGGTAATCAGTCGATATACGGCGGTGCTGATGAGATTGAAGAGGAAAGACGCTTAGCTTATGTTGCAATTACCAGAGCTAAAAGAAACCTCACCATTACCAATACCGCCTCACGTTTGCTGTTTGGAAGCACTACAAGAAATCTGCCGTCAAGATTTTTAAAGGAAATACCGACGGAATATTGTAACTGTTCATCTTCTCAGTCGAGTTATTACTCATATAACACAGGGTATTCATACAATAAAAATACATATTCTGTGCCAGAAAGAGCGAAATCTAAACCTATCGCAAACTCTTATATTGCAAGTAAGCCTAATATACCGAGTGTAAGCTATACAGTCGGACAACAGGTTTTACACAAGACCTTTGGTGAGGGAATGATACTAAGTGTTACACCGATGGGACCTGATACAATGCTTGAAATTGCCTTTAATAACGTTGGTACAAAGAAAATCATGGCAAATTTTGCCAAACTTACAATACTTTAGTGGAGGATTCAAATGTCTGTTGGAAGTAATGTAGTAAAGCTGACCGCTAAAACCGCATTAAAAGGAAATTTTTTAAAGGTTGTGGCTGTTTGCTCTATATTTGTTTTTGGTTGGATTTTATGCATTAGCTTAGCCGAACTTTTAGGAATAATCACAGGCGAAGTTATAGCTGTGATTATATCTGTTGTTATGTTCTTGTTTTTGTGCTTGCCTATCCTGTTAGGTGTTATGAGATATGTTTGGCGAATGCTTTTTTCAGTGACCGACAGTCCCGTTGCGGTTTTCTATTTGTTTTCAAGTAAACAACTGTATCTCAAGTCGCTAAAACTAATTTTTCAGTTTGTTTTAAGAATTATTTTTTGGCTTTTGGTACTTAACATTCCGTCACTTTTGCTGTTTTTATTATCGAAGGGATTTGTTTTCGAGTTTTTCAATTCTGCAACTCCCGTATGGACCGCAAATTTGGCTTATTACAGCAAACTCTTATTAAATTTCACTTCAGTTATTGTATTTTTTATAATGCTTAAATATTATATTGCACCTATCCTTTTTGTGGCAGACGATAATATTGATGTTGGGGAAGCAATGTATCTGTCCTCAGTTATTGCCAGAAAGTCGTCTATTGATTTTATAGGACTTTTGGTAGTAAGTTTGGGTTGGATTTTATTGTCAGTACTGATATTGCCGTTACCGTTTACCTTGCCTTTGCTTTTAACATATTATGCCGTTCATGTGCGCTTTGCCGTTGCTGAGTATAATAAGCACATACAAGACAGTAAATTTTCTGAGGCGGGATTTATTTAATATGAAAGAAAATATTATTTTGGCATCCGCGTCTCCGAGGCGCAAAGAG
>JAZONB010000145.1:0-2702 GCA_045654305.1 Acutalibacteraceae bacterium
TTTGCGTTTGAGACTTAGTTTGTGAAGAACAAGAACACCTAACAAACACCAAATTGATTCATAAAGGAAGCAAGGATGGACAAGCCCTTCACCGCCCATGTGGGCTATTGTGTTGGCACTTTCCATACCCCACCAACTGCTTCCTGTAAAGGTGCCAAAGGCTTCTTGATTAACAAAGTTACCCCATCTGCCGATACCTTGACCAATAAGGAAACCGATGGAGGCTAGGTCGTACATATCAAGAATATGTATTTTGCGAAGCTTACACATAAGACCTCCGCAAACAAAGGCTCCAATAACTCCGCCATAGATAGCAAGCCCTGAAAATCCTGAGGAACTAAAACCGAAGAAGTCTCCAAAACTTTCAAGCTTTTCACCGTCAAAAATAAGATAATAACTTCTGGCACAAAGAATGGCAACGGGCACGGTTACGATTACCACATCTAACATTTTATCTGTATCAATATTAAAACGTTTTGCATTAGTGTAACCGTATATCAGCGCCAGCAAAAAACCTGTGGCAATAATAATGCCGTACCAATAAATATCCCAGTGCTTTGAGCCCAAAGGAATAGTAAAAGCAACGGGGTTTAGTGTTAAATCAAGACCAAATATTGTAACCTTCATTTTAACCTCGCAAAATTAGTTTTTAGGATTGATTACCGATAAAACGGTGTTTTCGCAGTTAAGCTCTGCTAATTTTTTCTGTACATCATCTAAAGTTATAGACTTTAAATACTTGATTTCATCGAACAAACCACAGTCGGTCATAGCACATTCAACTAATTGCATGGCAATACTTTCTACATTGTTAAAAAGTCTTATTGCTGAGCCGTACATTCCTGAGCGCACTGCGTTGAAAAGCTTTTTGTCTATACCGTCATTTTTAAGGCGTTCAACCTCACATTTTATGGCCTCGGCAACGGCCTTAGGGTCCTGAGATTCGCCCTCGAATATCAAAGCAGAATAACCGGCGCCGCAAAAATGCTCGCTTTCAAACTCATCATTGATAAGACCTTTGTTTATCAGGTCTTTGTAGAGAGGTGATGCATCGCCCGAAATGATATTAAGCAATAGGGAAGTGACAACCTTATCTTTTAGGCTGATTTCTTCGTTTCCCTTTTCTTTAAAACCAAAACAGAACATTGGTTGGGCAACCTCTAAGGCTTGCTCGGTGTAGTTTTTAACTACGCTATCAGGCTCTTCGGGTTTAATTCTTACTATTTCATGCGGTTCGGATGGTTTTATGCTGTTTTTAATTTGCTTTAAACAAGTATCAGTATCAACATTTCCCGCAATACAAATAAACATATTAGAGGGATTATAAAAGGTGTTGTAGCAGTCGTACAGCAAATTATAATCTATTTTTGCAATAGATTCCACAGTGCCTGCAATATCAATTCTGACAGGGTGGTTATGGTACATAGCCATTAACATATTAAACATAACACGCCAAGCGGGACTGTCATCATACATACGGATTTCCTGACCTATTATGCCTTGTTCCTTGTTTACGGTAGCCTCTGTAAAATACGGCGACTGAACAAAATTCAAGAGAATATCAAGGTTTTCCTCAAATCTGTCAGAGCAAGAAAATAGATAACAGGTTTTATCAAATGACGTAAAGGCGTTTGCATAAGCGCCTGTTTTGGCGTACTTAGTGAATGCATCTCCGTCTTCACTTTCGAAAAGCTTGTGCTCTAAAAAGTGTGCAATACCTTCCGGAACTGCGGTTTCTTTACCGTTTACACTGAAAACAGTATCAATTGAGCCGTATTTTGTGCCGAATAAGGCATAACAGGAGTTATACTGCGGCTTTTCGAGAATATAGATTTTAAGACCATTATCCAAAGTGGCTCGTATATAAGCTTCGCCTATTTCACTTTCAAAATATTCCTTTCTCATGCTTTAGTCTCCTTTGGTAAAAGCTTGTAAACGGTATGAAGCTCAACTGAATTTGCCGCATTTACAACATCGTCACGGGTAATTTTACTTACCATTTCGGCAATATCTGACGGTGAATAAATTTTATCGTTATTAACCTTTATAGTGTACCATAAGTCGATAGAATTCTGACTGTCATTATAGGTGTTAAGAGAGTCGATAATGCTTTTAATTGATGACTCAAATTCGAAGTCGGAAAATTCACCTTTTTTTACAATTTCTAATTGATTTAAAATTTCTTTTTCTGCTTTCTCACAGTTTTGGGTTTCGACACCGCTTTCAACTGTTATTAGACCTTTCTGCCTTATTGCGGCAGAAGAGCAGTAATAGCAAAGGCTTAATTTTTCACGTACATTGGAAAAAAGACGGGAATAGGGACCGCCGCCGAATATATCGCACATTACCATTAAAGGAAGTGTATTGGAATCATTTCCGTACACACCACAGTAAAATCCTAAACAAAGTTTTCCTTGCGCAACATCCATATAATCGGTTACTGTTTTCGGGGTTGTAACGGCCTTGGTAGGAGTAGAGAATTTGCAGTTTGTAATGTTATCACGGTCTACAAAACTGAATTTTTCGGCAATATCATCAAATAAACCGTTAGGAACAGATGTACCTACCACTTGAACTCTCACAAAGCTTTCTTTCAGCATATTTTCCCATGCTTTGTAAAGGCTTTCACCTGTTATAGCCTCTACATCTTGGACAGTGCCGCATTTTGGCAAACCGTATGGCTCATCAGCATATATTTCCTC
>JAZONB010000146.1:0-3796 GCA_045654305.1 Acutalibacteraceae bacterium
GATATATTTGAAACGGAGTGTGAAATAACCAAAGACCGTTCTCCTTTCTATTTTGCAAAAGGATGCGGATATGTTGATGGAAAACTCTGTGTAAGTGCTGAATTTTCATTTGCAATAGCAAATAAATCGGAGGAAAAGTAATGGAATTAAAAAAGATATTTAATTTTCTAAATAAGGATGAAGATATAGCTTGTCCTAAATGTAAAAATACTAATAAACATTCTGTGTTCTTTAATAATTCTATGATTTGTCCCCAGTGCGGAGCATATTTAAGAATGGGCGCAATGGAACGAATTGCTATTATTACAGACAAGGATAGCTTTGTTGAATGTGATGGTAATTTGAAAAGCCAAAATCCCATAGATTTCCCTGAATATGATGAAAAAATCAAAAAAGCTGTTAAAGACAGCGGTCTTAACGAAGGTGTTGTCTGCGGAACAGCTACAATAAACGGATTTCCTTGTGCAATATTCGTTATGGACTCCAAATTTATGATGGGTAGCATGGGAACTGTTGTTGGTGAGAAAATAACAAGACTTTTTGAAAAAGCAACAAAGGAACATCTTCCTGTTGTCGGTTTTACTACTTCCGGCGGTGCAAGAATGCAGGAGGGAATTTTTAGCCTTATGCAGATGGCAAAGGTTAGCGGAGCCGCAAAGAAACACTCGGATGGCGGTAACTTATATATTACTGTTATTACCGATCCTACAACCGGCGGTGTAACAGCAAGTTTTGCTATGCAGGGAGATATTATTATCGCTGAACCAAAAGCACTCATTGGCTTTGCCGGTGCAAGAGTTATTGAACAGACCACAGGAAAAAAACTACCTGAAGGATTCCAAAGAGCTGAATTTATGTTGGAGCACGGATTTATTGATATGATTGAGGATAGACAAAGACTTAAATATACAATTGGAAAGCTCCTTAAGATTCATTCAGCAAAAGCCATTTAAGATTGGATGTGATAATTGATGGAAACAAAAGTAAATGCATATACAAGAGTATTGGCAGCAAGAGCCAATGACCGAAATATGGGTGGATATTACCTTTCAAGAATGATAGATGATTTTGTTGAACTTCACGGCGACCGCAGATTCGGTGATGACGGAGCCATCGTAGGCGGTGTTGGTATGCTTAACGGCATTCCCGTAACAGCAATTGCGATGGAGCGCGGTGCAACGGTTGAAGAAAGAATTCAAAGACATTTTGGTTGTCCCACACCCGAAGGATACAGAAAAGCACTCAGACTTATGAAAGAAGCTGAGAAATTTAAAAGACCGATAATCTGCTTTATAGGCAGTCCCGGTGCATATTGCGGAATTGACGCTGAAGAAAGAGGTCAAGGCGAAGCGATAGCTGAAAATCTTTTTGAAATGATGGGGATTAAAACTCCCATTATTTCCGTTGTAGTTGGTGAAGGTGGTTCAGGCGGTGCGTTGGCACTCGGTGTTTGTGATACAACTGTAATGCTTGAAAACTCTGTATATTCTGTTATATCACCTGAAGGCTGTGCAAGTATTTTGTGGAAGGACTCTTCCAAAGCTTCTGATGCGGCTGATGCATTAAAACTTACCGCAGACGATTTATACTCTTTTGACATAGTGGAAAAAGTAATTGACGAAAAAGATAAATCAGCCGAAGAAATTTGTTCTGATTTAAAAAATTATCTTGTAGAAGAATTGAAAAAGAAACAAGTTCTTTCAATAGAACAACTTCTTGAAGATAGATATAACAAGTTCAGAAAAATCGGTGCAAATATCTCGGAGGGCTGATATGGTTAGAATTATTACGGATTCAGCGGCAGATTTTGAGCCGCAGGAATTAGAAAAATATAATATAACTTGTGTTCCAATGCAAATTTCATTTGATGATAATGGGTATAAGGAAAATGAAAATTTGTCAAAACAACAGTTTTATGATTTATTGGAAAAATGCGAGAACTTCCCAAAAACCTCACAGCCTACTCCATACGATTTTGAAGTGCTGCTTGAAGAATTTATGGAAAAAGGCGATGAATGTGTAATTATTACCATATCATCAGCATTAAGCGGAACCTACCAAAACGCATTTTTAGTTAAGAATATGCTTGATTACGAAAATTGCTATGTGGTTGACAGCCTTAATGCAACGGCAGGACAAAGACTTTTGGTTGATTATGCTGTGAAGCTTCGCAACGAAGGCAAATCTGCAAAAGAGATTTTTGATGCATTGGAAATTGTTAAAACTAAAATCAAGTTGTATGCTTGCGTTGATACATTAGAGTACCTTCATAAAGGCGGTAGATTGTCAAAAACTGCATATACTGTTGGAACACTTGCTAATATCAAGCCTGTTATTCGCATTTCTGAAGAAGGTAAAGTAGAAGTATCTTCTAAAGCAATGAGTATGAAAGGTGGTATAAGTACGGTTTCGAAAAAACTGCAAACATATACTCCTGATTTGGATTATCCAATTTATATCGTATATTCCAATAATCGTAAAAACGGAGATTTGTTAGCAGAAGCAGTTCGAAAATTTGGTTTTGAGATATTGCCCGAAAACATAATAAACATCGGTGCAACAATCGGTGCACATGTAGGCTCTAATGCTTGCGGTGTTATATTTGTTAGTGAAGCAATGTAAAACAATATATCAGAAAATTTAAAATCCATTGCAGAGTGATCTGTAGTGGATTTTTGTTTAAATTTTGATACACATTAACCAAAGAAAAGACTTTAAATTTTTTTTCGTGGACTTTACTCCAATTTTTATATTGTCGAAAAAGTAATATAGGCTATTTTTTCTTAACCACAGAATAAAATATGTGTAAACATTTCCAGACTTGTTGACATTTCAACAAGTTTTTGTTATAATATACTTGTTGAAGTTTCAACAAGTATATCTTCAGGAGGTTTAGTCAATGGATGAACGTTTTGAAACTTTTACGGTTCTGTTAAATCGTATAAATCGAAATATTCGTAAAATCAAGAATGAAGAAATGGCGAATTATGAACTTAGAAGTCCGCATATTTCCTGCATTTATTATCTATACACATCAGAAGAACTAACCGCAAAAGACCTTTGCGAGCGATGCGAAGAAGATAAAGCGACTATTTCAAGAAGCCTTGATTATCTTGAGAAGAATGATTATCTTGTATGTAAATCAGAGAGTAAAAAGAGATATAATGCTCCATTTTCTCTTACAGAAAAAGGCAAGCATGCTGGAAAAAGAATTGCAGAAAAAATTACTGCTATTTTAGATGAAATAAGTAGTGGTATTTCCGATAAAGACAGAGAGATATTTTATCGCAGTTTGAATATAATAAGTGAAAATATAGACAAAATTGCAAAAACATATGCATGTAAGCACTGATTACGTTTTTAAATATAATTTTTGAAAGGAAAATGATATAATGAACGAAAAATACGAGGCTTTATTTTCACCTTGGAAAATTGGTAATGTGGAAATCAAAAACAGAATCGTAATGTGTCCTATGGGTGGAACCTCACTCTTTGGATGGTTTGAACTTACCGGATGCGGATTCGACAAAGAAGCAGCCAAGCTTTTTTTAGAGCGGGCAAACAACAATGTTGGTCTTATCATCCCCGGCATTGCTCCTCTTCGTGATACTTTTTTCGGAAAGTGGCTTTGGCAAAATCCTAAAATGTTTGATGGACTGAAAGAATTTATGGATGAAATCCACAAAACAGGAGCAAAGCTTTTTATTCAGCTTACCGCAGGTATGGGAAGAAGTTGGGCGATTACCGAACTCGTTGCACCACTTCATAGAAATAAATTTACCCGTGCTCTTGTAAA
>JAZONB010000147.1:0-12980 GCA_045654305.1 Acutalibacteraceae bacterium
TCAAAACCGCTTCCGGATATTCTATATGCAAATAGAAATACAGAAAGTATGATTACTAATAATTTCATCAAGTTTTTATTTTTGGATTCGTCTACTATCGAAGACAATAACATCAATATGAAAAAGAAGAAGTAATAGCTGGCTCTTTCATATATTTGGGTTGAAAAATACCTTGCCGAATACAGGAATAATCCAAGTATTGACAAAATAAGGCTTGCACGTATATTAATATCATTTTTTAGGGAGCTTTGGTTTAATAATGTGATAACAATACATAATAAATATATTAAAACAGTTACATATCCGCCGCTCGTAAATGATTCGTCTGTAGCATAGTTTTTATCGGTCAGTTCATCGAAAACCTCAGCTATTTTATTAACATACAAGACGAAGACGCCCAGCGATATTAATAAAAATGAAATGTTTGTTTTATCCCATTTCATGTTATAAATGAAATAAACTATCAAAAAGATGAAAGCTGTTTTATGGAACAGCATTGCCAAAATCACTGTTAATAAAAAAGGAATGAATTTCTTGCGTTTCACAAATTCAAAACTCAGCAAACAAATTGACATGGCAAGAGCTTGTCTCATACCGTTCAAAGAGAAGGTGAATGAACCTAGGCAAATAAAGCCTATGGTGGAAACTTCTGTGTTTTTAGAATTATTTTTAATGAAAAATAGTGTGGATATTATATTTATTGCAGAAGTCACAAAAATGAGTAACTGTGGATTGGCGGATATTTTGCTAAGAAGATAGCAAAATGTGTAAAAAGCCAATTCTGAGAAAATGAAGCCTTTCCCTTTTTCGGTGATGCTTGCAAGGTAATCTGCTAAAGAAGTGCGGGCGGCTAAGCTTTCGAACATGGTAGCATATACATCAGTATCGGTCGTTCCTGTATAACGCGAACGCAAACCGGCAACTACAATTAAAATTGCAGCTGTTAGTACAAAAAAAATTTTGTTTTCTTTTTCTGAATCAATATCGTTGTTCTTGATTAGTGCCAAAAGAACAATCAATAAAGTTGTAGAAAGCAAAATTACCATTAGAAACTACCTCATTAAGTCTTTAAAGAATGATACAATTTTTTAAGATTGCGTCTTGCAATTATCTTAATCCTTGATATTGATGATTTAATAACATTGACCTTAATTTTATTAAAGCTCAGTGTGTCAAATATTTCATCTTTAATATCTTTATTTGTTGCAAAGCAAAAATAATAGAGTTCCAATAAAAAATCCCATTGATGGGTTTTTAGTAAAATTTGAAACAATTCTTCACAGGTTGTCTGGGCTTCGGTTTTATGAAGCTCTTTTTGTTTTACCGTTACCTGTGCACAGTGTTGTCTGTTAGAAACTAATACCTTTGAATCTACGTAAACCTTTGCGCCATATATTGCAAATTTGAGCCATAAATTCCAGTCAAGAACGAATTTCATATCCTCACGGAAATAAAGCCCGTCATCAAATAACGCTTTGGGTATCAGTAAACCGCAACCGTTAAAGCATTTTTTGAAAAGCAGATGCTTGAACATATCTTTAGAATCTAAAAAACCTCTAAAACTGTCGGCGGGGTGATAGATTTTGTTGCTGTTGCTGTCTATTAGTCTGCCTGAATTACTTATAAGCGTGTTTTTAGTGTCAAGCGAATACTTTTCATAGCAGGAAACCTGAGTTTCGATTTTTTCACTGTCATATAAGTCATCGTGAGATAGCCAAGAAATAAAATCTCCGTTGGCTTGTTTTATACCATAATTTATAGCTGAGGAGCAACCACCGTTTTCTTTTTTGTAATAGGTTATTTTTTCGTTGTAACCTAAACAAATTTTTTCGGTAGCCCCATCATCGGTCGAGCCATCATTAACGACAATTATCTCAATGTTTTTATATGTTTGTGATAAAGCGCTTTCTATCGCTTCACCAACATAATTAGCACCGTTATAAACAGGTATAATTATTGAAACTAATGGACTGAACGCCATTCTATTTTCCTCTTTTCTGTATGCTTCTTAAAACCCATGTCATTAAATATACAGCAGGGGCGATTTTGTTTTTAACAAAGAAATAATATGCCTGCCATTTGAGGGGCAAATATTTTAAATCGAATTTTTCATACGATTCTTTTAATTTTTCGTTTTTAAGTATTTGGATAATTTCATTATATTTACGTATGAATCTGAAATTACTTTTAAGCGCATTATTGCACATTTCCATGACGCTGTAGGAAAGGCGATTATTAAATGCTAATGTCATTTGAGAATTAAAATCATCGGATATGTAACTTTCTAATTTCTCAAACATAACCATTTGCTTTTGCAAAAACGAATCTCTATAGTTTGAGGTGGCTGAAGAAGCATTGGTTTTTCTGTAGTGATAAAATCCTTTATCCAAGAAACGGAAGCTGTTGGCGTATTTCAAAAACTTTATATTGAATAGTCCGTCTGAAAATGTTGCAATTTCACGAATATTATCAAACCTTATATTGTTGCTTAAGATAATTTCTGCTTTATATACGCCAAAACAGACTGATGCTAAGAAATTGAAGTTTTCTGGGTGGGAAAGTTCCTCGCTTACTAATCCTACAGTTTGCCTGCGAAGTTCTTTACAACCCTGTGTATCACAGAGCTTTGCTTCTAAAAAGGTGTTTTTCTTTTTGACGGAATATCCGTTAAATTCTTTTATATAGTTAAACCTTAAAACATCAAGATTTTCTTCTGATAAAAATCTTGATATATATCCGACGGCTTCGGTGCTGTACCAGTCATCAGGATCACAAAAGGTTAAATATTTACCGCTAGAATTTTCAATACCTAAATTTCTCGCAGTATGAGTACCTCCGTTTTCCTTATGAAAAACCTTTACACGCTTGTCTTTTTGCGCATAAGTATTACAAATCTCAGCAGAATTGTCTGTTGAGCCGTCATTAACAAGAATTAATTCAATATCCTCAAATGTTTGAGAAAGGATACTGTCTACGCAGGTATTTAAGTATTGGCCGGCATTATGAATCGGCACAATAAAACTAATTAAAGGTTTTTTCACTATTATACCCCCACATAAATCTTTGCAAGTTAGATTTTATTACATTGAACAGTCTGTTAGCATTACCCTCACCTATAAAGCTGTTGTGAGGGGTGATAACAATATTGTCTATATCCCACAAATGAGAATGTTCTTCTAACGGCTCGTTTTCAAAAACATCAAGAACCGCTCCAAGCAACTTGTCTTTTAAAGCAGAAATCAAACTGTCGGTTTCTACGATTTGACCTCGTGATATATTAACGAAAACACTGCCCGTTTTCATTTTTGCAAACCTATCCTTGTTGAAGAAGAATTTGGTTTCATCAGTAAGAGGTAAGCATAAAATTACCACATCGCTGATTTTAAGTATTTCATCACAAGCGTCAAGACCTACCATTTTTTTGAAATTTGGATTTTCGTACGGTTTCACATCAACACCAAAAACATTAGCGCCGAAAGCAGAAAGTCTTTTAGCGCACTCGTTTCCTACACTTCCACATCCCAAAATACAAACGGTTTTCCCGAAAACTTCAAGCAAATCTCTGCTTTTATTCCAAATGTGGCTTTTTTGATTTTCGAAAAAGTGTTTCGATTGCTTATAAATTTGCAATATACCGCCTATTGCAAACTCTGCCATAGGAATACTGTAAACACCTCTTGCGTTATAAATTTCAATGTTGTGTTCCTTTATATAATCCATTGGGACACGGTCATATCCTGCGCTTGTGAGCTGGATATATTTTAAGTTTTTAAATTTTTTAATGTCGTGATATAAAAATATTCCGTTACCGATTATGCCTTCTACCTCTAAAAACTCCTCGGGCAATTCGTCTTTTTCGTTTTGCAAAAATAAAATCTCGTTGCCAATGTTTTTAAGAGTATTCAATTGTTCAGAGTTGCAATTAAAAGCTCCGGTAACTAATAATTTCATTTCTTATTCTCCTGCGATTTTTCTAATGGTACTGTATATTCCTTCTTTATAGTCATCTAAATTTTTAATGTTTGATAATGAGGCTTCGTACTGTCTTAACTCCCAAACACCTTTTGAAAATATGGCGTCAATTTCACAAATGTCTTTTTGTTTGTTGACATTGCAAAAGCTTCTCGAAAGAATAACACATTTTGAACCCAATCTGTAATGTTCTTTCAAAACCATATGTCCGGGAAGGAGACCGCCGTTTAATGATGCCAAACCACCAAAACCGTAAAACATATTTTTGGCTTTAAATTTTTCGACTAATTTTTCTACAGTTCCGTCCGACAAAAGTTCAAACATAAACTTTTTGCCGTAGCCAAGACTCAAATCATTAAGACCTATAAAAACTTCGTCAATGCCATTGATGTTTAAGATTTCATCAACAGCCGCTACCGCCTCGGGAGTTTCAAACAGCAACATAGTTTTAACTCTTCCGCCTACGAAATCAATAAAGGTTTGAACTTCATTGGCAGTTTTGAAATAGGGTAGCATTAAGATTTGCGCACCGTTAGCAATAGCACCATCGATTTCTTCTTTTGATGATGTATATTCACTTGTGGCTTCGTGTATGGGGTTTATTCTTACTAATAATTCTGCTTTGGTAAGCACATTGGAAATTTTTTTGACGTCTTCAAGCGTGTGATTAGACTGAACGGTATCCATTCCGCCCTGTCTCAAAGATTTGCCGATATATTCCATATCTACAAAAACTCTGTTAACACCTGCATTTTCTGCTATTAAAGCCACTTCGCAGCTGTTGGTTATGTACATCAACTTTAACACGAGTATAAACCCCTTTATTGTAATTTATAATTCATTGCCGTTAAAAATGTAACCAAAATCAGCATATAATTATACATTGTCAATTATATCACAACATGCATTTCAAGTCAAGGAAATCACTTGCATAAAAAATAAATAAAAAAGCGGTCATTTTCACCAAATGACCGCTTTGGATTTATTCTAAATTTTAGAATTACACCGTCCTTTCCTCAGCCTTTATATTTTCAACAAAAGCATTGTACTCGGCAAATTCTTCGGGTTTAGTATCTCTCTGCCTTAATATAGCTAGTTCATCATCAACCGAATATTTTTCTCTTATTCTATTAACGACTCTTTGCTCGTACGGAATGATGGGAGTTTTGCTTAGCGTATTTTCTATTTCGATATATTGTCCGTTTTTATATACCTTCATTATTTTTCCGCCTTTCCATAAATTACTAATTGCGTGCCTATCGGTAAAAGATTAGCACTTTCGTTCAAGTAGTATTTAATTTCATTTATACTCTTAGCTGCAGACCAATTACCAACTAACATATGCATACTACCCGTAACTGCCGAATGACCTATAGTCTGATTTGTGCCTATGCTGTATATCAAGCCATCAATAATATAACAATGACATCTGTGTTCGAAAATACTACCTGTCCCAACAGTTGTACTTGCAAAACGAAACATAATGTTAGAGTTATTAAAATCTATTCTTGACGCACCTAAAGTCAATTTATCATCTGTTAAATTGATTTTAGGAAATATAATCCTTGTTATAAATTCTTTGCAGTTTGCAATATCAGGAAACTCCTCTACAGTTGCCACTATGCCGTTTACTTCTTCGGTAGTGGTTATATCGGCTATCTTTTGCCAAGCACTACCCAAACCCTCTATTGCTTCAGCCACCGCTATACCGCTTTGAGGGTTCTCGCTTTCAGGGTTGTAGGTTTGGTCTATAATCGGTATGGTTCCTTCATCGCCTTTATCACCCTTGTCACCTTTTTCACCTTGCGGGCCGGTCTCTCCTTGCGGGCCGACAGGACCCTGTGGACCAACTAAATCTGATAACTGATCGGGTGTAAAATCTTGATAGGTGAAGGGGGCACCTGTTTCGCCCTTGTCTCCCTTATCGCCTTTCTCGCCTTTATCACCTTTGAAAACGCCATTTTCAGCATCGTTTCTGAGAGATTCAGCGATAGATTGTGTCGAGCGCATAATGTTAACCATTTGCGCATATTCGTCTGCGGTGGGCTCTTTGGGTTCATCGCCTAACTCGTATCCGCTTTCAAGAACTAAAACCGAGGCTTTCGTAGTAGTTATTCGGCTTTCATCTTTGATACCGAATACGGAAATGGTAAACTCGGGAGCGTTTAAAACTTCGAACGGAATATAACATTCGTTTTCGCTTAAACACAACGAATTTGCAGAATTCAGTACTACATTTATGGCATTTTCTTCGCCGAATTTAAAAACTACGGTTTTTTCATAAGGTATCCATTTATCGTGAAAAACAAATTTGATGCTTTCGTATTTCACGCTGTCCGACACTATTCCTCCTTCTATAATTAGTTGATTGTTTGGCAATACCTCTGCTAATAACATAACAAAATCCTCCTTTATTTTTTTAGCATGTGCCATAATAAAGGAAGAAAGAATATGCCGTTTTGTAAACATACGATTTTAAAAATAAAAAAAGACAAGGCGGACCTTGTCTCTTAATTTTCAAATATACTATTGCCCTCAGAATCAATTCCTACATAGAGAGGGAAATCCTTAAAGGTTAGTTTTTTAACCGATTCACAACCCAAATCATCAAAAGCGATTACTTCACAGCTTGTAATGCTGATAGATGCTAAGGCGCCTGCACCACCTATTGCGCAAAGATAGATTGCGCCGTTATTTTTTATCGCGTCAACAACCTCTTTTGAACGCTCACCCTTTCCGATGGTGGCGGCAAGCCCCATATTGTAAAGGGTGGGGGAGTAGGGGTCCATTCGGCAACTGGTAGTAGGACCGCAGCTGCCTATTGCCATATTTTCAGGTGTGGGTGTGGGTCCTGCATAATAAATAACAGAATTTTCAATGGAAAATGGTAGGTTTTCGTTTCTGTCAATAAGCTCGAAAATCCGTTTGTGCGCCGCATCACGTGCAGTGTAAACAGTACCGCTTAACAATATCTTATCTCCAGCCTTAAGGTTGGGGATAACGGCTTTTAAATTATTGGTATTAACCTTTATTTCTGTCATCTGTGTATCCTTAAAGGAGAACTATATCAACGTCTTCTTTTCTGTGTTTTCCGGTATCTTCAGAAAATTTTTCCTCATATTCTGCAATTTTTGAATTGAGTTCAGCTATTTCACATTCAAGATTCTTAGATGCAGCTTCTAATTCGGCGACCTGCTCTTTGAGATTTCTTTCTTTTTCTTCAAAGGTTTCGTGAAGATTTTTTATGTATTCGATTACGTCATCTCGATTGAAACCGAAAAAACTTTTTCTGAATCCAACAGCCATTTTATTACTTCCTCCCTGTGTGGGTATACAAATTTATGATAACAAAAACCTTTTTACAAAGCAAGTGTTTTTTAGGATTTTGTCTAAACCAAGGAAAAATAGTCAAAAAACTAATGAAATTTAACGAAATAGTTATATTTTTTAACGATTTTTTAAAAAATGCTTTATTTTTAATGTGTTTGCTGTTATAATGTAACGGATACTTAAAAAATTTGAGTATTTAATTTGTTAAAAGTGGAGTTAATCCATAAATAAAATTCAGGAGGTTGACTTTAATGAGTCATAAGTATGTTTACCTTTTCTCTGAAGGCGACGCTTCCATGCGTGAGCTTTTAGGCGGTAAAGGTGCTAACCTTGCCGAGATGACCAAAATCGGTCTTCCCGTTCCTCAGGGCTTCACAGTTTCTACCGAAGCTTGTACACAGTACTATGAGGATGGCAGAAAAATTAATGACGATATCCAAGCACAGATTATGGTTGGAATCGACAAGATGGAGGGTATCACCGGCAAAAAGTTCGGCGACAAGACCAATCCTCTTCTCGTTTCAGTTCGTTCTGGCGCACGTGCTTCAATGCCCGGTATGATGGATACTATTCTTAACCTTGGTCTTAACGAAGATGTTGTTGAGACTATGGCTGAGCAGTCTGGAAATCCCCGTTGGGCTTACGACTGCTATCGCCGTTTCATTCAGATGTATTCTGACGTAGTTATGGAAGTTGGTAAGAAGTATTTTGAAGAGCTTATCGACAAAATGAAAGAAGAGAGAGGCGTAACTCTTGACGTTGAGCTTACTGCTGACGACCTTAAGGAATTAGCAGAGCAGTTCAAGGCTGAATATAAGAACAAAATCGGTAAAGACTTCCCATCTGACCCCAAAGAGCAGTTAATGGGCGCTGTTGAGGCTGTTTTCCGTTCATGGGACAACCCCCGTGCTAACGTTTACCGCCGTGACAACGATATTCCTTATTCTTGGGGTACCGCTGTTAACGTTCAGATGATGGCATTCGGTAACATGGGTGATGACTGCGGTACTGGTGTTGCCTTTACCCGTGACCCCGCTACCGGTGAGCCCGGACTTATGGGTGAGTTCTTAACCAACGCACAGGGTGAGGACGTTGTTGCAGGCGTTCGTACTCCTATGCCTATTGCTGAGATGGCTACTAAGTTCCCCGAGGCTTTCGCTGAGTTTAACAGAGTTTGCGCAACTCTTGAAGACCACTACCGTGATATGCAGGATATGGAGTTCACCGTTGAGCACGGTAAGCTTTATATGCTTCAGACACGTAACGGTAAGAGAACTGCTAAGGCTGCTCTCAAAATCGCTTGTGACTTAGTTGACGAGGGTATGATTGATAAAAAGCAAGCAGTTGCTATGATTGACCCCCGTAACCTTGATACATTATTACATCCCCAGTTTGATGCAAAGGCTCTTAAGGCTGCTACTCCTGCAGGCAAGGGCTTGGGTGCTTCTCCTGGAGCTGCTTGCGGTAAGGTTGTATTCACAGCTGAGGACGCTGAGGCTTGGAATGCCCGTGGCGAGAAGGTTGTTCTTGTTCGTCTTGAGACCTCTCCTGAAGATATCACAGGTATGAAGGCTTCTCAGGGTATCCTCACCGTTCGTGGCGGTATGACATCCCACGCTGCCGTTGTTGCACGTGGTATGGGTACTTGCTGCGTTTCCGGTTGCGGCGACATCGTAATGGATGAAGAAAACAAGAAGTTCACTCTTGCAGGCAAGACCTACAATGAGGGCGACTATATTTCTATTGACGGTTCTACCGGTAATATCTATGACGGCATTATCCCCACTGTTGACGCTGAAATCGCTGGCGAGTTCGGCAGAATTATGGAATGGGCTGACGAGTTCAGAACTCTTAAGGTTCGTACCAATGCTGACACTCCTGCTGATGCTAAAAAGGCTCGTGAGCTTGGCGCTGAGGGTATCGGTCTTTGCCGTACCGAGCATATGTTCTTCGAGGCTGATAGAATTGCAGCTTTCCGTGAGATGATTTGTTCTGATACTGTTGAGGAGAGAGAAGCAGCTCTTGCTAAAATTCTTCCTTATCAGCAGGGCGACTTTGAGAAGCTTTACGAAGCTCTTGAAGGCAACCCCGTTACCATCCGTTTCTTAGACCCACCTCTCCACGAGTTTGTTCCTACTGAGGAAGCTGACATTAAGGCTTTGGCTGACGCTCAGGGCAAAACTGTTGAGGATATCAAGAATATCATCACTTCTCTCCACGAGTTCAACCCCATGATGGGTCACCGTGGCTGCCGTCTTGCAGTTACCTATCCTGAAATTGCTAAGATGCAGACTGCTGCTGTTATCCGTGCAGCTATCGCTGTTCAGAAGAAGCATGCTGACTGGAATATCGTTCCCGAAATCATGATTCCTCTCACAGGCGAAGTTAAGGAAATGAAGTTCGTTAAGGATATCGTTGTTGCTACCGCTGATGCTGAGATTGCTGCTGCAGGCGTAGAGCTTAAGTACGAAGTAGGTACAATGATGGAAATTCCAAGAGCTTGCCTTACTGCTGACGAAATCGCTAAAGAGGCTGAGTTCTTCTGCTTCGGTACTAACGACCTTACTCAGATGACATTCGGCTTCAGCCGTGATGACGCTGGTAAGTTCTTAAGCGCTTACTATGACACCAAGATTTACGAGAACGACCCGTTTGCTAAGCTTGACCAGACTGGCGTTGGTAAATTGATGGATATGGCTGTAACCCTCGGTAAGAAGGTACGTCCCGAAATGCACTGCGGTATCTGCGGTGAGCACGGCGGCGACCCCGTTTCTGTTGAGTTCTGCCACAAGATTGGTCTTGATTATGTATCCTGCTCACCATTCCGTGTTCCGATTGCACGTTTGGCTGCTGCTCAGGCTGCTATCAAGGATATGAAATAATCAATTCTAAAAAATTATCCCCTCGGAGAAATCCGAGGGGATTTTTGTCGTAAATTATTTGTTCTTGTTGATGATTTTTATACATTCATCATAAGTTAATATAAAACTTTGTTTGGTGTCAGAAAACACAACAGAAGTAGGTATCGGTAAATTCATTTCCTTAAATTCAGTAAACTTTTTTAATTCTGGAATATCTATAACAATGATTGTTCCTATTACATCTAATAGATTATGTTCCGTATATGTATAGCCTATAGTTCTCATACATGCCAAATAATACTCTTCTTCATGAAGATTTTCTTTTTTGTAATCTTTTGGAGTTACTCCTAAATCAGGAACATCTTGTGAAGTATTAGCGATATATTCCGCATTGCTAAATGTAACACCATCAAATTTGAAAGAAACTTTATCTGAATTGTATAAAATCATATGTTCGTTATTCGCATCGAAGTAATCGCCTTTTACACTATAATATTCTTTTTCTATATCTCCAAAAGCATTCTTTTTAATCTTTTTTTCAAATTCAACAGGGTAATCTTTAAAATAAGTACGCCAATTTTCTTTACTTAACGAAACTAACTTTACTCCGTTAATGAATTTTTCTTTAGATATAGTTAATGTAGAACCATCCCAAGATATTTTTTCATTACCTGATGCGGTACTGTTAGTTACAATTGAATCAATATTATTTATTTTCGAATTAGTCAGATTATTGCTCTTGCAGGCGGATAAACTCAATAATATACAAAAAGATAATATTAGCGATATAATTAATTTCACAAGTGCTCACCTTTAACATTGCTTTTTCTTTATTATAATATAATATCAATAAAAAAACAAGACTATTAAACCAATTTCCCTCTTTTGCGTACTGTTGCACAGGCTGGTATAAAGGGTTAATTCCCGATATAAGAATTATACGCCCGAATTTCTTCGGGCGGATTTTTGCTGGTTAACATTCTTCTATATTTTCTCGTTTGAATATATCCGAAGCGAAAAAGTCCTCAAGGCCTATTTCTAAGCCGTCACAAATTTCGTATATTATTCTAAGCTTCATACTGGGGTAGGAACACTTCATAATTGTGCTGAGCGTTGACTGCGGAACACCCGATTTTAAATATAATTGATACTGTGTTATTCCACGCTCTTTGCAAAGCTCCTTTATTCTGTATGCTACCGCTTCATTTAATTTCATTATTATCACCCTATACTTCATTTACTCGATAAATCTATAATAAGTATAGGGGAATGCGGATTTAAAATACTTCGTGTACTTGATATTTTAAATAATTTGTGCTAAAATTATCTTCGAGGTGATTTTGTGAACCAATTATCTTGTGAAAATAAATTTTGCATATATGAAAAACAGGGAAATTGTATTTTGAAAAGTGTACAGCTTGATATACAAGGGAGTTGCTTAGATTGTATATATGTTAATATTGAAGAAAATACTTTGAAAAGCTTGAAAGAGAAGCTTTTAAGGGATTTATAGGGCAAAATTTATCCCCTCGGAGAAATCCGAGGGGATTTTGTATGGAAATTCTTCCTTTTATATGATATAATATTACAAACTATAAAAAATCCATGAGGTAAGAAAAATGATAGATATTAAAACTTGGATAGAAGTTTTTTTGAAAGCATTAAATCAAACCTTTAAAAATCGTGTGTGGTTTGTTGGTTTGCAAGGAAGTTATGGTCGTGGCGAAGCGACAGAAACAAGCGATATAGATATTGTTGTAATACTTGATGAGTTGTCTGCTTTGGATATCAATACCTACAACACAATGTTGGATGCTTTACCCCACAGAGAACTGATTTGTGGTTTTCTCTCTGGTAAAGATGAGATTTTGAACTGGGAGCCTTCTGACCTTTTTCAGTTTTATTATGATACAAAAGCAATAAAAGGCAGTCTTGATGAAATATTACCCCTGATTGACAATTCGGTTATTGACAGAGCAATCAAAACAGGAGTTTGCAATATTTATCACGGCTGTGTTCATAATATGCTTTATGAAAAAAGTAAAGATATTTTAAAGGGACTATATAAATCTGCTTCTTTTGTGATACAGGCAATATATTTTAGAGAAACGGGGAAATATATCCGTCATCAAAAGAAATTATCTACACTGGTATCTATTGACGAAAAAGTGATTGTGGACACCTTAATAAAATTGAAAAATGGTGAAGTAATTGACTTTAATGAAATGTCCGAAACCCTGTTCGATTGGTGTAAAAAACGGATTAAGTAATTTCCTTCTTTAGTGTATCGCAACTCAGGCGGCTATGAAAGAATCTAAACAATCAGGTTTATAAAGCAAAATGATCCCCTTGCCGGGAAAACGGCAGGGGGATTTTTGTTGTAAAGCATACGGGAATATGGTATGATTTTTTTATAAAATAAGCACAGTCGTGACGTGATAGGAGATATAAATGAAAGTTGTAGTTGCAATAGATTCTTTTAAAGGCAGTTTGACATCCTTACAAGCAGGAAATGCCGTTAAGGATGCAATTGAAAGATTGGATAAAAACGTCGAGGTTTTTGTAAAACCCTTGGCTGATGGCGGTGAGGGTACTGTTGTGGCACTGGCTTCGGGTCTTGATTCGGAAATTGTAGAAAGAACAGTAAAAGGTCCGTAGCACAAGCCTGTTGTTGCGAAATATTGTGTTTTAAACGATACAAATACCGCAGTTATTGAAATGGCCGCTGCCGCGGGAATAACCCTTATTTCTTCTGAGGAAAGAAACCCGCTAGAAACAACTACTTACGGTGTCGGTGAACTGATTAAAGATGCAATT
>JAZONB010000148.1:0-5639 GCA_045654305.1 Acutalibacteraceae bacterium
TTGAGGAAAGAAACCAAATCATTTTGATTATCCTTACGGTCATCACCCAAGCCGGTTGCAACAACAGTAACACGAATTGTGTCTTCAAGGTTGTCATCAAGCTGAGCACCCCAAATAATTGTAGCATCAGGATGTGCCATATCAGAAATAATAGAAGAAGCAAGTTCAACCTCTTCAAGACCGATATCGCTTGAACCTGTAATGCTGATGATTACGCCACGTGCATTATCCATTGAGGTTTCGATGAGAGGACTGTTGATAGCAGCGCGTGCAGCCTGTTCAGCCTTATCGCGACCTGTAGCAACGCCAACACCCATGTGAGCATATCCTGCATCTGACATAATTGAACGAACATCGGCAAAATCAAGGTTAACAAGTGCGGTAACATTGATAAGCTCAGAAATGCTTTGAACACCCTGACGAAGAACATCGTCAGCAATATCGAATGCATTCTTGAATGTAATCTTCTCTTCACTAACGAATTTAAGACGCTCGTTGGGGATAACAACAAGACTGTCAACATGCTCACGAAGAGCTGCAATTCCAGCTTCTGCCTGAGTCATACGTCTCTTACCCTCGAAAGCGAAAGGCTTAGTAACAATGCCAACAGTAAGTACACCTAATTCTTTTGCTATTGCAGCAACGATAGGAGCTGCACCTGTACCGGTACCGCCACCCATACCTGCGGTAATGAATATCATATCAGCATCCCTAATAGCTGCAGCAATTTCGTCACGTGACTCTTCAGCAGCCGCACGACCATTGTCGGGATTGCCGCCGGCACCCATACCAGCTGTGGTTTTATCGCCAATTTGTATTTTCTCGTCAGCTTTAGACTTAATAAGCGCTGCTTTATCGGTATTCACCGCAATAAATTCAACACCCTTAACACCGGCGTCAACCATGCGGTTAATAGCGTTTCCACCGCCTCCGCCTACGCCTACAACTTTAATTTGAACTACATTTGCCTGTTCTTCTGCTACATCAAATGGCATTTTAAATTCCTCCGTATTTTATATTAAATTCCAAGTGTCTATTTTCATACATACTGATAATAACACACTTTTTTTAAAATTTCAACTGTTTTGTTACAATTTTGTAATTTTTTTATAATTTATTTATTTTCTGCTGTAAAAGTACCATTTTTGTTGGTATTACTCCACATACTAAGGTTAATTTTACCCGATTTTTCATCGGGAATTTTTTCCAACATTCCACCTAGATGTTTAATTTTTTCGGTGATATTATTTGTTGTTCCTAAATTAACCTCGAATCGTCCTTCAACATTCAATTTTATTTCTAAAATATTGCTAGTGTCTATTTGTGTGACTTTGATATTTTTTTCTTTCAAAGCGCCCGTCAACTCTGTTATTATCTCTTTCTGTGTTTCATCTTTGAACTCTATTTGGCTACCGACCTTACATTTAACATCAGAAGCAATTATTATAAGCAAATCTTTCGGCTGTTCAATTCTCTTTTCCAAAATCCAATCTTCTGATGAAACAACATAATACACATCATTGATTTTGTATCCCGCAAATTCAACTGCATCTTTGACAATGAGTTTTAAGCTTCCCGGGAGTTTTCTTTCGAATGTAACACTTTCTATATAAGGCAGCTTCTTTTTTAATATATTTTCAGTTTTTGTTCGACTGACAGCAAATAGATTATCTCCCTTTGTTATATCACATTCAGCCAAAATTTCTTCTACCGTATATATTTTACTACCCTTAACAGAAAGATTATCTATAGGAAAAAAGATAGTGAAAGAAAGTACAGTGCCGACGCACAAAAGCAATATTATAAATACTATAAAAAACGCAACTAATCTTCTTTTTCTGAGTTTTCGCTGACGTTCCATTCTTTTTCTTATGAACTCATCCCTTACAATTTCTTTTTTCAAAAAATCATTCCCTATTATATATATTGTATATCCGCACCTAATTGCTTTAAAGTTCCGACTATATCGTCATATCCACGTTCAATGTGATGTATTTCATCTATAACTGTTTCGCCTTTTGCCGCCAAACCTGCCGCAACCAGCGCCGCGCCGCCTCTTAAATCGGTACATTTACAGGTGGCACCTGAGAGAACATCAACACCTTCAATTATTGCCGCTTTCCCTTGTGTTTCTATTTTTGCACCTAAACGCTTAAGTTCGTCTACATATCTGAAACGGTTTTCAAAAATATTTTCCACAAAAACGGATGTACCTTTCGCCTTACAAAGCATAGCAATTACAAGAGGACCTGCATCAGTTGGAAATCCCGGATACACAAGACTTCTGATAGTAGGAACCCTCAACAGCTTATTCCTACATTTCATTTTGATATTTTTACCCGATACCTTTATATCACAACCCGCATCCCTAAAAATAGACAACATCGAAGTGATATGCGATGGCATAGCGCCTTTCAACTCAATATCTCCACCCGTAATAGCACCGCAAGACAAATATGTCGCAGTAACAATTCTGTCGGGTATAATTGCGTGTTCTGTACGAGAAAGACTCTTGACTCCATGAATATAAACAGTATCTGAACCGCCGCCGTAAATCCTAGCACCCGCAGAATTCAAAAAATCCGCAAGGTCGCTGATTTCAGGTTCCTTAGCCGCATTATGAATTACAGTAATCCCCTCGGCTAATACACCTGCTAAAATTATATTTTCAGTAGCGCCGACACTTGGAAAGCCCAAGGTTATTTCAGTCCCTTTAATTCCGTCCTTTGCCTCACAACTGAGAAGACCGTGTTCTTCGGTAATTGTTATACCCATCTTCTTAAGAGCGGACAAATGCAGGTCAATCGGTCTTGGTCCTAACTCACAACCACCCGGACTGCTTATTATTGCTTTTCCCATTTTACCTATTATTGCACCGAGAAAAACAACGGATGAACGCATTTCACGCATTAAATCTTCCGGTATTTGAAAACCCGAAATACCACTCGGGTCAACAGTTAGACTTTTTCCGTCACGCTCACATTTGCACCCTATTGCAGTTAAAATTTTAACCGAAGTATCAACATCAGCAATATCGGGACAATTATGTACTGTGGATTTCTCATTACATAACAATGTAGCGGCAAGTACAGGTAACACGCTGTTTTTGGCGCCTTGTACTATAATCTCGCCTTCTAACTTTTTGCCGCCTTTTATTAAAATTTTCGCCATATTAACACCTTCAAGCACAGTTTTCAATTCATACTATGCAAAAAGGCATATTTCGGTTAAGCACCTGTATAAAGTTTCATTATTTCTTCGTAAATTCTTTCATTCGCATCGATGATAGCGTTTTTCTTTGAGGCATTACTCATTTTTTCAAGCTTCGGTTTATTTTCGATAAGCATCTCCACAGCAGAAATCAAAGAATCACCGCTCAAATCTTTTTCCTCAAGAAGCTGTGCGGCGCCGCTTCTTTTTAACGTCATTGCATTGTGGAATTGGTGATTTTCCGCAACGTATGGTGACGGAATTAAAATTGCAGGTTTAGCTAAAGCTTGCAATTCACCCAACGTGATAGCGCCCGCTCTGCAAATAACCAAATCGGCCGCCGCCATACAAATGTCCATATCGCTTATATATTCTCTAATGTCAATTTCATCTGCAAGAGAAATATCACTTAAAGCCTTTTTCATATCCTCGTAACCAAATTTACCGGTAGCATGAATATGATAAAATTTACCGCTCCTGTTATGCCATTTAATAAGTTCTGTTACCGCTTCGTTAATTTTTGCCGCACCTAATGAGCCACCAAACGAAAGTATTAAAGGCCTGTTGTCTAACCCTAATTTTTTCCTTGCTTCTTCTTTAGTAACCTTTAAAAGTTCACTTCTTATAGGATTTCCCGTAATAACGGGTTTTTTGTTTAGTTTAAGATGTTTTTCCGCCTCAGGCATTGCAAGCATCACAGTATTAGCTCCTTGGCAAAGCATCTTAGTCGTAACGCCCGGAAATGCATTTTGTTCATGTATTGCAGTTTTAAATCCCATTTTTTGCGCCGTTTTAAGTACAGGACCGCTAACATAACCGCCGGTCCCTACAACAACATCGGGATTTATTTCTTTTAAAAGCTTCTTACACTTATCAAAAGCGCCAAGAGCTTTTTTAACGACAGAAATATTCTCGACAATACTCTTGGGGCTCAAGCTCCTTTGAAAGCCTGCTACATCAATAGTTCTGAAATCATATCCCTTTTCAGGAACAAGCCTTGATTCCAACTTATTGGCAGTTCCGATATAAAAAATCTCTGCATTAGGATGCTTTTCCTTTATATAACCCGCAACTGCTAATGCAGGGTTAATATGTCCCGCGGTGCCGCCGCCTGCAAATAATATTTTCATATAAGCTCCCCTTTTCTATGTTTTTAATATGTCGGAGCCTCTTGATACCGACAAAACAATTCCCATTTCAGCAAGCAAAATCAAAAGTGAAGTTCCTCCATAGCTGAAAAACGGCAAGCTAATACCTGTATTTGGGATAGTGTTAGTAACAACACATATATTAAGCATGGCCTGTAAGCCTACTTGGAATGTGAGTCCAATTGCCATTAAAGCACCAAATTTATCTTTCGAATGCATCGCAATATAAAAACCGCGCCACACAAGAAGGCAGAAAAGCAAAACAATTACAACTGCTCCGATAAGTCCCAATTCTTCACAAACAATTGAAAAAATAAAGTCGTTATGAGGTTCCGGCACCCATAGATATTTTTGCCTTGACTGCCCTATTCCTCTGCCTAAAATTCCGCCTGAGCCGATTGCCAAAAGTGACTGAATTGTTTGGAAGCCTTTGCCTGTGGCGTCTGCCCAAGGGTCTATCCAATAAGCCAAACGGTCCTCAACATAACTGATAGCGCCCGACAGTAAAAATACCGCAATACCCGCAACACCTACAACGGCACCACCAAAAATAAACTTCTTAGCAAGGCCACCAACAATCATCAAAACAACCCCAATAGCCAAAACAAGCAAGGTTGCCGAAAGATGTGGTTCCGCAACAATTAACACTGCTGTTACACCTAATATAACAAATAAAAAAGCCACAAATCCAATTTTTTTCATCTCTTTATAATTACTTGCAATCAAAGATGAAAACAATAAAATTATCGAAAATTTTGCAACTTCGGATGGCTGAAAGTTAATAGGACCTATTACTATCCACCGTTTTACATCCATTCCCGAAACCATTGGTGGCATTATCAGTAGAAACAAGAGCATAGCCGATGAAACGGCAAATATAACCCAAGCAAATTTTCTCCAGATATGATAGTCAATCTTAGATACCAAAAGCATAACTACCACGCCGCCGACAGCAAACAATAACTGTCGTGAAATGAAACGATAACTGTTTTTATAGTATTCTAAGGAGTAAGCATAGCTTGCAGAAAACAGCATAACAAGACCTATTGTTAAAAGTATCAAAACAATAGATAAAAAGGTAATGTCAATTTTACCGTTTTTATGCTTGTTAGGTTTAGCCGTCTTACGTGACTCTGATGCCATTTCTATATCTCCTTATAAGATTTAAAAGTTAAATATTAACGGTAAAAGTGCTATTATGCATCCCAAAAACGAAACACACGAGAAAACAAATACAATTTTTTGCTCCGACCAACCGCACATTTCAAAATGATGATGCAA
>JAZONB010000149.1:0-9133 GCA_045654305.1 Acutalibacteraceae bacterium
CGAATTTTCAAAAAAGCCTTGACAAAGCTATTAAAATAATATATCATTGTAGATACGCCGATGTGGTGGAATAGGCAGACACAAGGGACTTAAAATCCCTCGGTAGCGATACCGTACCGGTTCAAGTCCGGTCATCGGCACGAAAAAATCACGTTCTTCGGAACGAGATTTTTTTATCCATTGCGAAAGCAATGGTATATCATCACGCGATAGCGTGTATATCATCAACAACGGCTTTGCCGTTGTTGTATCTCATCACACCGTAGGTGTGTATCAAAAACGCTTTCGCAATGATGATATACAAAACTAAAGTTTTGATGATATGCAATTCCTTGCGGAATTGATGATATACAACGGCAAGCCGTTGATTTTATTGGTGGTTTATAGTATAATCATCTCGAAGGAAGTGATGTTATGCCCAAAAACTATTTGCTTATTTATGCTGAACAGTTAGCAACCGACATTGAGTTATTGTGTCAAAATATAAAAGCATCGTCAAATACATTATTTCAAATTCGCAAAAGTTCAAGTAGTGTGTATGCTAATATTTGCGAAGCAAATTATGGGCAAAGTAGAGCAGATATGCTTTCTAAATTTGAAATTTCCTTGAAAGAGTGTAGCGAAACAGAAGGATGGCTACAACTATTATTTAATACAAATGCTGTTGATGAAGATACATACAAAAAGTATCGCAACCTTTGTGGGCGTATAAGACGGATTTTAATTTCGAGTTGTAAAACTTTAAAAGATAAATAGCAATATAAAAATAAGCCGTGAATTTCACGGCTTATTTTTGTATGTTGGGGTTATCTGTTCTTTCGAGCAGATAATCGACGGAAATGTTAAAATAATCAGCAATTTTTATTAGCTCGTTTATTCCAGGCTCTCGTTCACCCGTTTCGTAACGACTAATTGTGTTTTGGTTCGTGTTTAAGTCCATTGCCATTTTAAGTTGAGAAATGCCTTTTGAGTTTCTGATTTCTTTAAGCCTCATAAAATCACCTCTTGACTTTATTATCCCACATTGGTATAATAAAAATATCCCAATATGGTATAAAGGAGAAAAGCAATGGATAAAAAGTCAATTATTGGAATTATCGTAGTAGTGCTTGTAATTCTAGGTCTTTTAGGCAGTTGTGCAGGAGAATCGGAATACGAAAAAGCAGGTAATGAGTTTGGAACGTGGATAAATGAAGACCCAAAAGGCTGGAGTGATACGGAGAAACAATATTTTAATGATTTTATGGAATGGGCGGATAAAAATTAAATTACATAATAAAAATCTAGGTTTTTGACCAGTTCTTTTTCTGTTATATTCGCCTTCGGCGAGTTATATTGCTTCGCAGTGATATTCGACTAAAGCCGAGTTATATTGCCCTTCGGGCAGTTAAAGTGGCGAATATAATATCACTTTTGCCAACGGCAAAAATATCACTATGCCGTAAGGCATAATATCACTCTGTGCGAAGTACAGAATATCACTAATATCTTGTGCCTCCACCGCATAATCCACCCCTTTATAGCATAGGCTATTAGGGGTGATTTTTTATGAAAATCGATAAAAAGCCGCTTATAATCGCTCTTTTAATACCTTTGGCTGTGGGTGGATTATCTGCGCTATTAACAGGCGGTATGGATACTTTCAAGACCTTGGAGAAGCCGCCGCTTTCCCCTCCCGGTTGGATTTTCCCAGTTGTTTGGACAATTCTTTATCTCTTAATGGGATTTGCAAGTTACTTGGTTTACAATTCCAAGGCGCCAACCTACAAGAAAAACAACGCGCTCTTGTTTTATGGGCTTCAACTCTTTTTTAATTTCTTTTGGTCGATAATTTTCTTCAGATGGGAAATGTATCTTTTCGCATTTGTCTGGCTGATGGTTATGTGGGCGCTGATAATCATAACCCTTGTTAAATTTTATAATATTAATAAGTTGTCGGGTCTGTTGCTTATCCCATATCTTTTATGGGTGACCTTTGCGGCATACTTAAATCTCGGTATATATATCTTAAACAAATAAACGGTTGGAGAAAAACTCCAACCGTTTTTTATATAAAGTAATAAACTGTATCCCATGCAGGGAGTGACGGGAAATGACGCATATAAATTTTATAGTCTTTTCTGATTTTAAGCACCTTTTTAGGAATTTCCAAAAAATCCTCGGTACGGTGATAAGCGGAAATAATCATTTTCGGGCGGTGTTCTAAAATAGTTTTTTCAGCGCCCGTTATAGCTCTTGCTTCCTCACCCTCAACATCCATTTTGATTAGCGTCACCTTTTCGCCCTTTAGCAAATCATCCACCGTTGTGACAGTTATTTTCTCTCCCTCGCCGACTGCAGAATTCCGTCCCGCATTCATAGCAAAACTGCCGACCCCCGTAAAATCAGAAATACACACATTGTGGTTTTCCGTTTTCAGGTTTTCGGTGTTTGCTACGAGCTTCTTAAAGGTTTTTTTGTCAGGCTCAACCGCTATAATTTTTTCGTAATTCGGGAAAGTTTTTGAAAATTCCAAGGCGGTGTCGCCGTTGTAGGCTCCGAGGTCCAAAATAATTTCCTCGCTTTGCCGTTTTAAAAACGACTCATAAGGCTCGTCGAAGTCTGTTTCACAGTCAAAAAGATAATCTGTCTTTCCGCTGATTTTATATTTGATAACATTATTAAAGGTTTTCTTTGAAGTGTCATCTGACAAAAGTGAGTAAATTTCATCAAACTCATTAATATGCTCGTCGTAGTAAGCTTTATCGAAAAGTCCTCCGCCGATTACAGGCACCTCGGGAGCGTATAGCTCTTGCTCGTTTGCGATTTTCTTTATATTTTCCATAACCTCAGGCAGATGCGTGCCAAAGCAAAGCAAGACTATCATTTGCCCGAAACGGTTTTTAAGTGCCTCGTAAGCTTCAAGCGGTAGCCCGTGAACAATTTTGTTACGAACAAACCCGCTAGACGCAAAAATTCCGTCAAAGGAAATGCCCTTGTTTTCTAAAACCTTTATTATTTTGTCAGCACCGTTGCCCATACCGTAAAGCACTATGGGTTTGTCGGTCGTCTTTAAATATTGCCACAAATCTCTTTCCATCATAACTCCAAAAAAGGTACTCAAAAAGGACACTTTCGTGTCCTTTTCAATTATACAGTAAATTTATGATAAACCTTTTTACCCTTTTTAAGGATGAAATCACCCTCAAAATCGGATTTTTCGTACATAGTAGCAGGGTCCAAGACCTTTTGGTCGTTAACACTAACGCCGCCTTGCTGTACAAGACGTCTGCCCTCGCCCTTAGATGCGGTGAGCTCTGCCTTGAGCATCAAATCAAGAACACCGATTTTGCCATCGGTAAAATCTGCGTCCTCAACTACTGTGGTGGGCATATTTTCGTGAGAGCCGGCGCCCGCAAAAACTGCTCTTGCGGTTTCTTGAGCCTTGGTAGCCTCTTCCTCGCCGTGAACAAGCTTTGTGAGTTCGAATGCCAAAATTTCCTTAGCGGTGTTAAGCTGACTGCCCTCCCAAGCGTCCATTTTGTCAATTTCCTCAAGAGGAAGGAATGTGAGCATTCTGATGCATTTTAAAACATCATTGTCCCCAACATTTCGCCAATACTGATAAAACTCATAGGGAGAGGTCTTTTCGGGGTCGAGCCAAACGGCACCGCTTGCGGTTTTACCCATCTTTTTGCCCTCGGAGTTGAGAAGCAGAGTAATGGTCATAGCAAAAGCGTCTTTACCGAGCTTTTTACGAATAAGCTCGGTACCTCCGAGCATATTGCTCCATTGGTCGTCACCGCCGAACTGCATATTACAACCGTATTCCTTGAAAAGATGATAGAAGTCATAGCTTTGCATTATCATATAGTTAAACTCAAGGAAAGAAAGGCCTTTTTCCATTCTTTGCTTGTAGCACTCGGCTCTTAGCATATTGTTAACCGAGAAGCAAGCGCCTACATCACGCAAAAGCTCGATATAGTTAAGACCTAAAAGCCAGTCGGCATTGTTAACCATCTGAGCCTTGCCCTCGCCGAACTCGATAAAACGGCTCATCTGCTTTTTAAAGCAGTCGCAGTTGTGCTGAATGATTTCGGGCGTCATCATAGAACGCATATCAGTTCTGCCCGAGGGGTCACCGATATAACCTGTACCGCCGCCGATTAAAGCTATCGGCTTGTTACCTGCCATTTGCAGTCTTTTCATAAGGCAAAGCGCCATAAAGTGACCTACGTGCAGACTGTCCGCCGTGGGGTCAAAGCCTATATAAAAGGTGGCTTTACCGTTGTTGATAAGCTCCTTTATTTCGTCCTCGTCGGTCACCTGTGCGATTAGACCTCTTGCTACTAATTCATCATAAATTGTCATTTTAAATATTGCTCCTATCCAGTAATTCCTTAGCGGAATTATAAATGTTTTGGGTAATTTCCTTGCCCGACATTATACGGGCGATTTCCTTAATTCGGTTTTCTCTGTCAAGCGGTGTCACCTTTGTTTTAGTTCTGCCGTCCTCGACACCTTTTTCAATAAGCAGATGATTGTCCGCCAATGCAGCAATCTGTGCTAAATGGGTGATGCAAATAACCTGACGCTCGCTTGCCACCTTTTTAAGCTGAACGCCTACCTTGTCGGCGGCAAAACCGCTGAGACCCGAATCGATTTCATCGAAAATCATTGTGCCTACATTATCCTTGCCTAAAAGGGCGCTCTTAATGCTAAGCATAACTCTCGACAATTCACCGCCCGATGCGATTTTATGGAGAGGCTTTACTTCCTCACCCTTGTTGGCGCTGATTTTAAACTCAACCTTGTCACAGCCCGCCGAAGTGTATCTGTCGGGCGTGATTTCGGTAACGAATTTAACACCCGCCATATTAAGCTGTTCTAAAACCTCACAAACACTTTGCGAAAATTTCTCAGCCCACTTTTTGCGGTTTTCACTCAAAACAGCACCCGCCGACACAAGCCTCTCCTTGGATTTTTCCAATTCATCAGCCAACTCGTCAGCCTTTTGGTCGGCAAAGGTAATGTTATCAAGCTCTGCCTTTGCGTTTTCGCAAAATCGGAGCATTTTTTCTTCGCTATTGCCGTATTTTACCATAAGTCGGTAGAGAAAATCAAGTCTTGCGTTAATTTCGTCGGGATTTTGATAGCCGTCGCTTAAACTGTCTGTAAAATCATTCACACCGCTTAACACATCTTCAGCCTTAGAAATGATTTCTGTTATTTGCTCACTTGTTTTTTGAGCGGTTTCGTTTTTAAGGGAAGTTAGCATTTTTTCAGCAATTTTAAGCTTGGTTATAATTCCGTCAGTATCGCTGTCGCCACCGAGTAAACCCGATACAGTCAAAAACGCTTTGGCGTTTTTCTCAAAATCTTCGGCAATTTGAAGCTTTGCTTTTAGCTCATCTATTTCGCCTAACTTAATACCTGCCGTCTCAAGCTCATTGATTTGATATTTCAAAAGCTCGGTTTTTCTCTGCTTTTCGTCCTCGTCGGTCACAAGAGAGTTTAATTCCTTGCGGATTTTGTTAAGGTTTTTAAACTCATTATAATAGTTAACTCTTAGTTCCTCATTTTCAGCCACAGCGTCCACAAAACCGCAATGCTTTTCGGGGTTTAAGAGGGCTTGATTATCGTGCTGACCGTGAATGTTTATAAGGTTAGACGCAATTTCTTTAAGCGCCGATGCGGTATAAGGCTTGCCGTTAATCTTGATTAAACCTTTACCGCTAAGGCTCAGTTTCCTTGTAATCAGAATGTTACCGTCCTCATCGGGGAAAACGTCCTGAGCCGCAAGGGTTTTGAGCGTTTCTTCACTTAAGTCCCCGAAAAGGGCACAAACCTCAGCCGAGTCACTTCCGCTTCGGATTAAATCCTTAGAGGTGCGTTCCCCCAAAACCGCATTAATCGCATCTATCACAATGGATTTACCTGCGCCCGTTTCACCCGTCAGCACATTAAAGCCATCGGTTAGCTCAATATCGCACATTTCAATAACGGCGATATTTTCAATATGTAAAAATTTAAGCATTTTTTATCTTCCTAAATTCTTTTAAAAGTGCTTCAGAAGCTTCACTTGAACGGGTGACAATGATAATGGTATCGTCACCTGCAAGAGAGCCGAGCATCATATCGCCAAACAAGGCGTCAACCGCAACGCAAACGCTTGACGCCATACCGCCAAAGCATTTGATTACTACATTGTTAAGGGCGAAGTCTGTACTCTTAACACCGTCAGCAAACATTTTTTCGTACTGATTTTCGGTGTGCGGTGCCGATACGGTCTTTGGACTAAGGTATCGGTAATTACCGCTTGAATCTCTGCCCTTTATAAGCTTTAATTCCTTAATGTCTCTAGAAACGGTTGACTGTGTAACCTGAAAGCCGAGAGCCTCCAAGCTTTGCTGTAGGTCTTCTTGCGTGAGGAGTATATTATTTTCGATAAGCTCTAAAATCTTCTTGTGTCTGTTTTGTTTCACCGTTACATACTCCTTGCATCTTTGAATTTATAGGACAGCGTCTTATAAAAAGACCGATTATTAAGTCTTAAAAGCTGTACTATATCGGGGGATTTTTTAATGTAAATCTCGGTATAAGGCTTTACTGCGCAAACCTTTCTTCCGTCAACAGTGAGAAAAATGTCGGTACGCTTTTTGGAAAATGCCTTTAGCTTTATGGTGGAATTTGCCGACATTAAAATCGGTTTTGCCGCTAATGAATGTGAGCAAATAGGGGTTATACAAATACTTTGCATAAGAGGGTCGATTATAGGGCCTCCCGCCGACATAGAGTATGCCGTAGAGCCTGTCGGGGTGGAAATTATAAGTCCGTCTGCTCGGTAGCTTATGCTGTCCCCCGCAACAATTGCGCTGATGTCAATGATTCGTGAGATAAAACCGCTGGTAATAACTGCATCGTTAAGGGCTGTGTATTCGCCTATCTGCTTGCCGTTTTCAACCACGCTTACTGTCAGCATCATTCTTTTTTCTGTGAAGTAATCGTTATCCTTAAGCTTTGAAATGAGCGAAATTTCGTTTTGCTCAAGATTTGCAAGATAACCCATTCTGCCCGCATTTATTCCGAGAACCGGTTTATTGTATTTAGCGGCAACCTTTGCGTAACGGATAATCGTACCGTCTCCGCCTATGGTGATAATAACATCGGCTAAGGAATAAAGTTCTTCTTCAGGTGCGTGCTCATAGCCTGCGGCAAGAATAGTATCGGGCATATAAGCCTTTATACCCTCGTTTTTTAATATCACTCCCAATTTCTCAACCACATCACTGCAACCCGGTTTGTCGAGATTAGGTAAAACTGCAACTACCATAAGTTTTCTCCTTTCTAATTATTTAACGCCAAGTATGATTTTTCAACAGTGTCTTCTGCTGAAAATGTATTACTCATCGGTTCCTCATCTTTTCTTATGTAACACAGATATTCAATATTCCCCTCGGGTCCCTTAACGGGCGAAAAATCAAGTCCTAAAAGGGAGAATTTGTTTTCATTTAAAAGTTCCATAATTTTTTTAATTACGGCTATATGCACGCTTTTCTCTCTCACAACACCCTTTTTGCCGACATTTTCCCGTCCTGCCTCAAACTGAGGCTTTATAAGACAAACAGCGGTGCCTTGTTCTTTTAAAAGGTTCCGCATAACGGGTAAAATGAGGGAGAGAGAAATAAAGGAAACGTCCACCGAGGCAAAATCCAAGTCCTCGGGAATTTCGTTTTTGGTTACATATCTGAAATTGGTTCGCTCCATATTCACAACACGCTCATCGGTGCGAAGACGCCAGTCAAGCTGACCGTAGCCGACATCGATAGCGTAAACCTTTTTGGCACCGTTTTGAAGCATACAGTCGGTAAAACCGCCCGTTGAAGCGCCAATGTCGGCACACACAAAACCGTCAAGCGTTATCGGGAAAACCTGCATCGCTTTTTCGAGTTTGAGTCCCCCACGGCTTACATATTTAAGGGTTTGTCCTCTAACTTCAATTATGTCATCGGGGTTTACGGTGTTTCCCGCTTTGTCCGACTTTTGGTTATTAACATAAACAATGCCCGACATTATAAGGCGTTTCGCCTTTTCACGGCTTTCGGCATATCCGCCCTCTACCAAGGCAACATCAAGTCTAATTTTTGCCATAGTTTATCATAGCCTCGCTGTCAAGTTTCAGTTTATTAAGAATACTGCTCGTTTCTCCTTGCGGTACAAACTCGTTTTGTACTGCGTGGATTTCGAAGTTGCCGTTATATCCGCTTTGTAAAAGTAAAGCGGACAAATGCTCTCCGATACCACCGCTTTTAACTGTTTCTTCAAAAACGGCAATGCTTTTAAATCCTTTTAGCGTGTTTATAAGCTCATCGCTCAAAGGATAAATTTTATTAAGCTTTATAATATTCACGTCTGTCTCAGCCTTGCAAACAAGCGCCTCGCTGAAAAGTCTGCCGTAGGTTACAATTACCTTTTCGCTGTTTCCCTTAACAAGTGTGAAATCGCCCTCGAAATCGACATCTCCGCAGTCCTTTTCACAGCCTCTCGGATACCTTACTGCAAAAAGTCCCTGCGTTTTAGCGGTGAACTTTATTCGGTATTCAAGTTCTTTGTAGCTTGAAGGGGAAAATACTGTCATATTAGGTACACTTGTGAGATACGAAACATCAAAAAGCCCCTGATGGCTTTCACCGTCCTCACCGACAACACCCGCACGGTCAACAAGCAGTCTTAAAGAAAAACCGCCGATTGCCATATCGTGAATTACCTGGTCAAAGCCTCGCTGTAAAAACGAGGAATATACTGCAAAATAGGGTTTAAGTCCCTTTGATGCAAGACCTGCACCGAAGCAAACTGCATGTTGTTCGGCAATGCCCACATCAAAAAATCTTGATTTGTATTTCGAGGCAAACTCGCTTAGTCCCGTTCCCTCGGTCATCGCAGCCGTTATTGCACAAATTTTACTGTCCTTTTCGGCTAATTCGCAAAGGGTTTTGCCTGCAACCTCTGAAAAATTGAGTTTTCCTGAGGGTGAGGCTCCCGCCTCAATATCAAAGGGCGACACCCCGTGATAATTTTTAGGACTGCTTTCGGCAAACTTGTAACCTTTTCCCTTGGTGGTTACAATATGAACAAGGGACGGACGGTTATAGCT
>JAZONB010000150.1:0-16610 GCA_045654305.1 Acutalibacteraceae bacterium
CGAAGAAGCATAGCGCCAAGGTTACCGTGGCCAAGACCTACCTTACGGTCATCAGCAACAGAGCCGGGGATACAGAAAGACTGAAGACCTACACCGATTTTCTCAGCAGCCTCAGCAGCAGACTTAACCTCGTCCTTAATAGCGATAGCGCAGCCTACAACATAAGCCCAAGCAGCATTCTCAAAGCAGATAGGCTGAATGCCTTTTACGATATTGTAAGCGTCAACGCCTGCTTTATCACAAATTTCCTTAGCCTCTTCAATGGAGGAAATGCCGTGTTTTGCTAATTCTGCGTTAATTTGATTTATTCTTCTGTCATAACTTTCAAATAATGCCATTTCACTTTTCCTCCTTATTCTTCTCTTGGGTCGATGAGCTTAACAGCGTCATCAACACGACCGTATTGACCGCTTGCCTTTTGCAAAGCCTCGTTAGCGTCAACACCCTTTTTAATCATTTCCATCATCTTTCCAAGGTGAACGAACTTGTAGCCGATGATAGCATCATTCTCGTCAATAGCAATTTTGGTAATGTAACCTTCAGCCAACTCAAGGTAACGGGGGCCCTTAGCTTTTGTAGCAAAGGTAGTACCTACCTGTGAACGAAGACCCTTACCTAAGTCCTCAAGACCTGCACCGATGGGAAGGCCACCCTCGGAGAAAGCAGTTTGAGTACGGCCGTAAACAATTTGGAGGAACAACTCACGCATAGCGGTGTTGATAGCGTCGCATACGAGGTCGGTGTTCAAAGCCTCAAGAATTGTTTTGCCAACCAAAATTTCAGAAGCCATAGCAGCAGAGTGGGTCATACCAGAGCAACCCAAGGTCTCAACCAAAGCCTCTTCAATAATACCCTCTTTAACATTAAGGGTAAGCTTACAGGTTCCTTGCTGAGGAGCGCACCAGCCGATACCGTGAGTAAGACCGGAAACGTCTTTAACTTCCTTAACCTGAACCCATTTGCCCTCCTCCGGAATGGGAGCGGGGCCGTGATATGTGCCTTTAGCTAAAGGACACATATTTTCTACTTCATGTGAATAGTTCATATATGTACTCCTTTCAGAATTTACGATAATAATTATATATTAGTTTCACCTAAAACTCAATAGCTAAATGTGAAAAAAATAACGATTTTTGTCGCTTGTTTTTGTGCCATTATACTTTTGAAATAAGTCTTGGCGCTTTATTTTTTATAGCTTTGCAAATTTTATAAACAATTAGTAAAAGCAGAATGCCTGTAAGAGCACCTAAAGAGTCTATAACTACATCTCTCAGTTCTCCACTTCTGCCGGAAATAAAAGTTTGATGATATTCATCACTTACGGAATAGAGAAGCGAAAACACAAAACTCAAAGAACTTCTCAAAAACAAGGTCATTCGGTCATAGGTCACAAAATGCAAAAAGCTTAGCATCCCCAAAACAGCATAAAGGGTAAAGTGAGCGGTTTTGCGCACTATAAACTGCAGAGAAGACACAATATTGAGCAACTCATCAGCGCTTATATGCGGAAAGAAAAAACTCACAAAGCGCTTAATTAAACCCCCACTCATACCAGAGGATGCATCGGCGTTTTGATGGGATAAATAAAAAATAAGCCCCATCCACCCTATTAGTAATATCAAAGATATAATTCTGAGTGCGATAGGACTTTTTTTCTTTTCCAAACTAACCAACCCGTTTAAAATAATTCATCGGATTACGCCAAGCACCGTTTACGGACAAACCGAAATGGAGATGGTATCCTGTTGACCAACCTGTAGTACCTACATAGCCTATAGTTTGACCTTTTTTAACGACTGCTCCTGTGCTAACGGCAGTTCTTGTCATATGACCGTAGGTTGCAACGTATGTGTTGCCGCCGTTAGTACCGTGGTTTATGGAAACGTAGTTACCGTAACCTCCGCCACAGCCACAGCTGCCGTACTTTTTATAGTTATGGGTGCAGGAATTGTTAGACTTTGTAACAACACCGTCAGCAATTGCAACGATAGGTTTGCCTGCAATACCGCCGCCTGCAATATCTATACCATTGTGGCGTCCTTTGTGGACAGAGTCATTGCTCTGCCAACCTGCAGAAATGTTATAGTGACCGGGAACGGGCCATACGAATGCACCGCCGTCATAAACGAAAGATGTACCGCCTGTGTTAAGCATAGCGTTCAAGGTGCTGTTATAAGCCTTAATTTGCTTTTCAATAGCAGCATTATCCTTTTCGAGCTTGCTTTGGTCCTTGTCAATTTCATTGATGATAGACTGTATTCTATTATTTTCGGTTAGCAATTCTTGTTGTTTTGCGGTAACTGTCTTTTTAACTTCAACCTGCTCTTCCAAAAGCTTTTCGTTAGCCTTGATTTTTTCTTCAAGACGGGTTATAAGCTTCTGGTCTCTTTTGGAAACAGCGCTTGTATACTGAGTAAGCTGTAAAAATTCAGAAAATGTTTTAGCACCGAGTAATACCTGAATTCCGCCTTTTGAATTGTTGGTGTGGATAGCTCTAAGACGCTTTTTATATGTCAATCTATCATTGGCAATTTCTTTGTTATTAGCATCTATTTCGCTGTTAAGCTTTGAAATTTGGTTGTTGCAAGCGTTAATCTGCTGTTGAATTACATTGATTTTTTCCTGTAACTTTGCTTTAACTGCGTTTTGAGAATTGATTTGACCTTGAAGATTTTTAATCTCCTTTTCGAGCTGTTTGGACTTAGATTCCAAATTGCTGATGTTTTGGCGAAGCTCACTTGCGGTTGCCGCCGAGGTATTAAACGAAAACGCAGTAAAAAGCATAACGACACAAAGTATCAATGCAAAAAGTCTGAAAATAGATTTTTTCATAAAAACTCCTAAAATTAAATTGCCGCAAATTCACTGCCTTCTTTACGAAGGTATTTACTTATCATAATGAAGCTGCCGATAATACCGGCAAAAAGACCTATACCAACAAATATGGCAAGTAAAATCCAAGCCATATCGCTGTATTTCACAATGTCGGTGGTGTTAAGGGTTTTGACTATGGTTTCGGTGGCAACTCTGTAACAGAAATAAAGAATTCCTTCCGCCAAAAGTGCCGAAACAATACCAATTACAACACCCTCTACAACAAATGGTATTCTTACGAAGGTGTCTGTTGCTCCGACTGCCTTCATAATACTGATTTCCAATTTTCTGTTGTACATAGTAACACGAATGGTGTTGGAAACTATAACAAGCGATATTACCATAAGGATGGCAATAATCCATACACCTGCCACGCCGATTCCGTTCTTAATAGCGGTAATAGTTTCGGCAAGGTCACCTTGAGATTCTATTTGATAAATTCCCTCAATACCTGAAATTTTTTCTATTGTTTGGTTGAAAAGCGCCATATCATTCATTTTGATTTGCGCCGAGCAGGAGAGGGGATTGTCACCGTCTAAAATGCTTTGAGAAAGTTCTTTTTCCTCGCCCATAGAGTCCTGAATAATTTTAAGACCCTCTTCGCTGGAAATGAACTTAACCTCGGCAACATTTTCTATCTTAGCAATTTTGTCGCAAAGGGCTTTTGCTTCTTCTTCATTATGAATAACATAATCGCTGCTTTTAATACCGTTTTCATCGGCTTTTTCATCTGAGCTTTCGTTCTTCGGAAGTTCATCTTCAAGCAAAGCCCAGTTGTAATCCTTCATATATGCCATTACAACGTTTTGCTGTTCAAGATTACCGATTGCCACATTGACATTTTCGGTTATGAGCAAAGCTAAGCCGATGATTACCATACAAGCAACCAAAACACCGACAGAGGCAATACTCATCAGTCGGTTTACCCATGTATTTTTAAAGCCTTCGCCAATCAGATATTTAATGCTTGTCATTTTCATAACTGGTCACCTCCGGCATTGTCGGCAACGATTCGACCGCCGTCCAACATAATAACACGGTGGTTAAAATCGCGCACAAGATTGTGGTCGTGGGTTACCATAAGCACTGTAGTGCCGTGCTTGTTGATTTCGGTGAGCATAGAAACTATCTCGTAAGACATATTGGGGTCAACGTTACCTGTAGGCTCGTCCGCAATAATTAAGTCGGGAGAGTTAACGAGCGCACGTGCAAGACCTACACGCTGTTGTTCACCACCGGAAAGCTGAGAAGGCATAGAGCGGGCTTTGTGACCAAGTCCCACCTTGCTCAAGGCTTTTGAAACCTCACGGCGAATATCTCTGCCGCCAGCTCCCACAACATACATAGCAAAAGCAACGTTTTGAAAAACGTTCATTGTGGGGATTAAGCGGAAATCCTGAAAAACTATACCCATTGTTCTTCTGAGCAAGGGGATAGCTTTACGCTTCATAGTAGTGAGGTTAAATCCGTTAACGGTGATTTTGCCGGTGTTTGCTTTTTCCTCGCGCATTATAAGTTTCATAAAGGTACTTTTACCTGCACCCGAGGAACCCACAACGAACACAAATTCACCGTGGTTAATTTTTATATTAACATCTTCTAAAGCGTGAGTACCGGTTTGATATGTCTTTGAAACACCGCGAAACTCAATAATAGGTTTCGTTTCGGCTACCGCTGTAGTCAAATTTTGCTGTTCCATTTAAAATTCTCTTTCTTAATACTTAATAGGGTTGTTTTTAAGGTACTTGTTAACCATTAACGCGATTTTGAAAATAATTGCGTGGTCAAATTCTCTAAGGTCGAGACCGGTAATTTTCTTAATCTTTTCAAGTCTGTATACAAGTGTGTTGCGGTGTACAAACAACTTTCTTGATGTTTCTGAAACGTTAAGGTTGTTCTCAAAGAAACGCTGAATGGTGAATAATGTTTCTTGGTCGAGAGTTTCGATTGAGCCGAGCTTAAATACTTCCTTTAAGAAGGTTTCGCAAAGGGTAGTGGGAAGCTGATAAATAAGACGGGCGATTCCTAAGTTATCGTACGAAACAATAGTTTTTTCGTTATCGAATACCTTACCAACCTCTAATGCTGTTTGAGCCTCTTTGAATGAACGTGCCAAATCTTTAAGGTTGTCCACAGTAGTTCCAATACCGATAACAGCGTGAACATAAAATTCGCCCGACATGGTATCGGCAATAGTAGCTGCCAACTTCTCAATGGTTTTGGGGTCGATTCCCGGTTTTGTTTCTTTAACCAATGCAATATCGGTTTCGTTTATTGCGATAACAAAATCCTTGGTTTTATCGGGGAAGAGATTCTGCACAATGTCATAAACAGAAATATCGTGATGCTCAGTAGCACGGATAAGTATAACGGTGCGCATTACATCGCTGTTGAAATAAAGCTCACGCGCTTTTATATAAATATCACCCGGAAGAATATTGTCTAAAATTACGTTTTTAATAAAGTTGCTGCGGTCATACTTCTCGTCATAGTAGAACTTTATGTTTGAAAAACAAACGGCCAATACTCCAATATATTTTGAGGCGAGAATATCATCACCCTCAACAAAAACGGTGTAGTTAGCAGACTGTGTTGTGCCAAGAGCTTTATAGGTATATCCGCCTGATACGGCAATTTCATTGTTAGCGGCAGAAATGACATCAACGCTTTCTCCTATGCGTCCCAACTCGCTACATGCTATAACGGTGGAGTTTTCATCTATGATACCGAATACACGGTCGATAGACTCCTTCATTTGCTGAATTATGCCTTGAAAAAGACGATTTGACATTTTTTCACTCTTCTTTCAAATATTTATTTTAAACATAATGTAAAATATATAAAACTATACAAATACATTCTACACAAAAATACTTCAATTTGCAAGTAATATTCGCAAAAATACACAAAAAAGTTACAAAATAATTACAGAATGAGAAATCAAAAGAAAAAACCCTCGAAAATCGAGGGTTTTTTAGGAAATTTATTCCGTTTGGTCAATCATTGAATATAGTTTTTCGATACAAGATTTACAAATAAGGCGGTCGTTATATGTAACAACGTCAATTAAAGAATCACAAAAAAGACAAGTGGGGTGGAATTTTTGTAAAATTACTTTATCACCCTCTATGGATATTTCAAAGCTGTCTTTATCATTTACAATTTTAAGTTGGGAGCGGATTTCTTTCGGAATTACTACACGTCCCATTTTATCGACCGGACGCACTACACCTGTTTTCATAATTTCATCTCCTAAAAATAATGTAAATTTTATCATAGATGACAAAAAATGTCAAGACGCTTGAGTTTTTCAATGAATTGTCCAATTTATAGGTTTTAATCTGCTTTTTTCTAATATTTCATTAGTTTTTGAAAAATGCCCGCACCCGAAAAATCCTCTGCTTGCAGACAGTGGGCTTGGATGTACCGATATAAGTTTATAGTGAAGTGGATTAGTTATAATCTCGGCTTTTTTTTGCGCGTTGGCTCCCCAAAGCAGAAAAACAACGGGGGTTTCTTTTTTGTTTAATTCGGAAATAATCCTGTCAGTAAAGGTTTCCCAACCCATTCCTTTGTGGCTGTTAGGCATTGCCTCTCTTACAGTTAACACATTGTTAAGCATTAACACACCCTGCTTTGCCCATTCCGCAAGTTCGCCGTGCTTAGGGATTTCAAAGCCTATATCGTTGTGCAATTCCTTGTAAATATTTTTAAGAGAGGGTGGGGGCATAACACCCTTTTTAACCGAAAAGCAAAGCCCGTGTGCTTGACCTTCTCCGTGATATGGGTCTTGACCAATAATTACCACCTTTGTATCTGCAAAAGAGGTGTATTTAAGGGCATTGAATATGTCATTCATATTGGGGTAAATAGTTCTAGTGGCGTACTCTTCCTTTAAAAAAGCTCTAAGCTTTTTGTAATACGGTTTTTCCCATTCGTCAGCTAAGATACTATCCCAATCATTGCCGAGTTTTACCATAATTAAACATCCAATCTGCAAATATCTTCAACGGTTTCTCGCTTTACTGCAAGATAGTCTTTACCATCCTTCAGCATTACAACGGGGGGACGGGGAATTCGGTTATAGTTAGAAGCCATTGAGTAGTTATAAGCGCCTGTTGTAAGCACTGCCAAAATATCTCCTCTTTTGGGTTTCGGCATTTTTATATCTTCGGCAATTATGTCGCCCGATTCACAGCATCTGCCGGCAACGGTAGCTGTGAAATCTTTTTTAAGTCCCATTTTGTTGGCAATTTCAATGGTATATTTTGATTCGTACAGTGCAAAACGGGGGTTGTCGGACATACCTCCGTCAACCGATACGTAAGTTTTATATCCTGTAATCTCTTTAACGCTTCCTACTGTGTAGAGTGTCATTCCTGCATCTGCAACAAGGCTTCTGCCGGGTTCTAACATAATTTGTGGCATTTCAATGCTGAGTTCATCACACTTTGCCTTTAAGAAAGAGGCAATCTCTTCGATTTTTTCGGCATAATTTATCACGGGGTCACTTTCTATGTATCTAACGCCGAAGCCACCACCGAGATTTAAAATTTCAGTATTAAACCCTAAAGACGCTTTAACCTCAGAGATATATGAAATCATAATATCTGCGGAGTTTATAAAGGGGCCGGAGTCGAAAATCTGGGAGCCTACATGGCAGTGGAAGCCTAAAAGATTCACATTTTTGCAAGACAATATCTTTTTGGTAAGCTCCAACGCCTGTCCTGTTTCAATGGCAGAGCCGAATTTTGAATCCACCGAGCCGGTCATAATCTTTTTGTGGGTATGAGGGTCAATACCGGGGGAAAGTCTTAAAAGAACATTTTGGATTTTACCCTTTTTACCCGCAATTAAATCGAGGGCGTAAAGCTCGTCCTCATTATCAAGAACAATAAAACCGACGCCGCTGTCAATAGCAAAGGACAGGTCATCGTCAGTCTTATTGTTGCCGTGGAAAAAGCAACGCTCCATGGGGAAACCCGCACTAAGGGCTGTGTAAATCTCGCCCTTTGAAACAGCGTCAATATCGATACCTTCCTCGGCGGCAATACGGTAAATCTGCTTTGCAGAAAACGCTTTGCTTGCAAATTCAGGTAATGAGCCTTTTGGAAAATGCTTTTCCATAGCGGTTTTATAGTTTCTTATATGCTCCCTTATCTTGTTTTCGTCCATAAGATACAAGGGAGTACCGTATTTCTCTGCAAGGGTTAGCGTATCAACCCCTGCAAAGGTCAAATGTCCCGCATCGTTTTGGGAAACATTGTCACAAATCATAAAAAATCCTCTTTTAAATGTTAATTCCTACATTCTTCATTTCTTGGTATAAAACTGCCCTTGTGCTGTCTTCCATTGGTGTGAGAGGAAGTCTTAAATAGTCCTCGCAAAAGCCCATTTTAGCCATAGCCGCTTTAACGGGAATGGGATTAACCTCGCTGAAAAGAGCGTTAACCAAGGGTAAATACTTTAACTGCATAGCCGTAGCTTTTTTGGTGTCGCCATCTCTGTAAGCCTTGCACATCTCGGAGGATTCCTTTGGTAAAAGGTTGGAAAGAACAGATATACAACCGATACCGCCAAGTGACATAATAGGGATTACCTGGTCATCGTTACCTGAATAAATGTTAATATTGTCACCGCAAAGATGAGCCACTTCTGCTATCTGAGAAATGTCACCGCTAGCTTCCTTAATTGCGTTAATCATTGGGTGTTCTGCAAGTTTTGCTACTGTTGCAGGCTTAATATTTACGCCTGTGCGGGAGGGGACGTTGTAAAGAATAACGGGTACAGTCGAAGCGTCCGCAATAGAGGTGAAAAGCTTGATGAGACCGTTTTGTGTAGCCTTGTTGTAGTAGGGGGTAACAACCAAAACGCCGTCAACTCCTGCTTCGCAGGCAAACTTTGTGAGTTCGATTGCATAAGCGGTATCATTTGAGCCTGTTCCTGCAATAATGGGAACTCTTTTGTTAGCCTGTTTTACAGCAAAGCTGATAGCCTCACGGTGTTCTTCATCTGTTAATGTGGAACCTTCGCCTGTGGTTCCGCATACAACGATAGCATCTATACCTTCATCAATTTGCCAGTCAATAAGTTTAGCAAATGCTTCATAATCAATACCTTTCTCGGTAGTAGGTGTAATAATGGCAGTAGCCATACCTTCAAAAATCGGAGTTTTCATAACTAAAATATCCTTTCGTTTGCACAATAAAAAATAGCCGATTGCTCGGCCATCTGAAATCAGAATAAGCATACAATCATTACAGTTTATGCTTATATGTCTGGTTTTGATAGCACTCCGCAAATGCGACAGTAAAAGAGATATTATTCTCGTTTACCAGAAAATTTGTCCGCCGACAAACCCCTTCGGCAACCGTTCCTTTCATTTGTGGTATCTTTCCGCCGAAATTTGCACCCACCCACTACTAATAACAAGCTGCGCCTCTATCTTTAAAATATAATTTAGCATATTATAAAGTTTTTGTCAAGTGTAAGAGGGATATGTCCTTTAATGTCGGTAAAGAGTGGGGGTAAACTGTGCCAAAATTTCAGGAGGCAAAAAATGGCAATAAAAAATTATTCTTACAAAACTCAAAAAAATGTGATGTGTTCACCCCACACAAGCGTGTATGAAATGGCAAGTATTTCCTCAAAAGGGCTTTATTCCGATACGGTGCTTGTGGATACCGAGCTTATGGATATGGTGGAAAAACTGTTCTCAAAGCTCAACTGTAAAAAGTACCTTATTTCAAGCGGTTACCGTACCGAAGTACACGACAGGGCTGTGGGTGGCAACGGCAAAGGCTATCACACCAAAGGACAAGCAGTGGACGCCTGTTTTTACGACAAAAACGGTAATGTTATACCGGCAAAAATCGTTTGCTGTGTAGCGCAGGATTTAGGCTTTGGAGGAATTGCAAATATTTCCTCTAATTACCGTTATGTTCACCTTGATGTAAGAAAAGGTAAAAGATATCTTGGCGATGAGGTAAAAAGTATGAATACCGTAACCGATAATTTTTATAAGTATTTTGGCGTGTCACCACAAGAGGTATCAAAATATACGGGAGAAGCGGTTACAGAGTATTACAGTATTTATGATGGCACATCAACTAAAATTGATACAGTTTTAAAGGAAATCGGTGTACCCACTCAATACATAGGAAGCTGGAGCAAACGAAAACCCTTGGCTCAGAAAAATGGGATAGGGTATTATGTAGGCTCGGCTTCACAGAATTTAAAGATTTTGTCATTGGCAAGACAGGGTAAATTAAGGAGAGTTTAAAATGAACAAAGAGTATATCATAAATTGGTTTAAGGCGGCAGGTATCAGAGCACTCAAAACAATTGCAGAAACGGCATTGGCAGTAATAGGCACAAACGCTGTCGGAGTTACTGATGTTAATTGGGTGGGACTGCTGTCTGCCTGTTTGTTATCGGGAGTTATAACACTTCTTACTTGCATTAAAGGATTACCAGAAGTTAAATAAAGTAATGCCCGCCATATGGCGGGCATTTTAGTTAATCTTTTTGCAATTTTGAAAGAATGTTAATCGCTTCTTTGCGAACTTTCACTGCGTTTTCATTCTTTTCAAGGGTGGTTTTTGAAATTCGTCTGCAGGCTATTTGCAAGCCATCAGGAAGTCTTCCCAGTTCAGTGGTTGTTTTTTCGTAAAAATCTTCCTTAAAAGGTACCTGCTCGGTGTCGAAAATTCCTGAGAGTGCTTCGTTTTTAAAAAATTTAACCGATTCGCTGTCGGTAATGTAAAGCATAGCGGTAGGCTCTGCTGTAATCATTGCTTGAAGCTTCATAAGAATAGTTCTGTTGTATTGGGAATTGTGGTTGCCGTCAGGCATACTGCAATTAACAACGCTGATATTAACTTCTCCGTCACCGTTAATGTCCTGGGAGATGCTTTCCAGATAGTCACCTATCATATTTGTCTGGCTGTCTATTGCTGGAGTATAGGTGAAATATATTACCTGCATATCCCAATTTGTTCTTCCAGAGCATTGGGTGATTAGTATTATAAGTGTCAAACATGTAAACACAATGCCAATGGTGTGCCATTTAAAATGAAACCAGTAATTCTGCAATTTTTCTTGGAATGTTTTTGGAGCTACCGCTACCTCACTGGGCTTTGGCTCGGGTGCCATATCGCCTTTTTGCATTTTTTTAAGGTCTAAAAAATCCTGACGGGATTTCCTTTGTTGTGATAGAGTTTCGCTTACCTTTTTGTCAGACATAACAGGCTCCTCTCAAAACTTTTTAAATTATATTAACACAATTGAACAGTTAATTCAAGGCAATTAAAAGTTTATTTATATACTGTTAACAGATTTTGCAAAATTTTAAATTTTCGCTTGCATTGTGTCGAATGTTGTGGTATACTAACGCTTGTATTTTAAAAACCAACAAAAAATCTGTGTTAACAGAGCTTTGGAGAAGCCCGTTTCGCGCGGGTGCCGAAGGTGTAAGGCTGAAATCAGTCGATCTCTCAGGCAAAAGGACAAAGTTTCGAGTGAAACAATGTCCGAACCGTTTGGCTCGGATTTTTTTATTGGCAAAATGAAAGGAAGTCGTAAAAAATGAGTTTTCTCGATTGGGTAACCGAAATTAACAACAGTGTTAACGGTTTTGTTTGGGGATGGGTAGGTCTTATCCTGCTTCTCGGCACAGGCGTTCTGGCAACCGTTTTCACTAAGGTTTTTCAGGTTTCACACCTAAAGCATTGGTGGAATAACACCATTGGCAGTCTTTTTAAAAAGGATGTAATCGGACACACAAAGGAAAAGGGTACAATTTCTCCTTTCCAGGCACTTTGTACTGCTCTTGCTGCAACAGTAGGAACAGGTAATATCGCAGGTGTTGCTGCTGCAATTTGTGTTGGCGGTGCAGGCGCTGTCTTCTGGATGTGGGTTGCTGCATTCCTCGGTATGATGACAAACTACTCTGAAAATGTATTGGGTATTTATTTCCGCCGTAAAAATGCTAATGATGAATGGTCAGGCGGAGCAATGTATTATCTGAGAGACGGTCTCGGAGCTAAGAAAAATTGCAAATGGATTGGCAAAGTTTTAGCTGTTCTTTTCTGCATATTCACAATGCTCGCTTCATTCGGTATCGGCAGTATGGGACAGGTAAATAAAATCGTTGCCAATGTTGCCGCTGCTTTTGATGTTAAAGCCATTTCTTCTATTGAAGTATTTGGAGGCATTTCGCTTTATAACATTCTTTTAGGAGTACTTATAATGGTGCTCACCGCTCTTATTACATTGGGCGGTGTTAAGAGAATTGCTAATGTTGCTGAAAAGATAGTACCTTTTATGGTAGTTCTCTATGTAGTAGGTAGTCTTATCATTATCGGCATTAACTATAATGCAATTTTCCCAGCCCTCAAGGCTATTTTTGTTAATGCTTTCGCTCCTGAAGCTTTTGTAGGAGGCTCTCTTGGTAGCGCTATTATGCTTGCTGCTCAGCAAGGCTTTAAGCGCGGCGTTTTCTCAAACGAAGCAGGTCTCGGTTCATCTGTTATGGTACATTCTAACTCTAACATTAAAGAGCCTGTTAAACAGGGTATGTGGGGTATCTTTGAAGTGTTTGCGGATACAATGGTTGTTTGCACAATGACCGCACTTGTTGTTCTCACATCAGGCGGACTTACCACAGGCGTATTCAACATTGAAACAGGTGAACTAGCAAAAGGTCTCACAGATGCAACCCTCGTTGGCGGTGCCTTTAACGCAGTATTCTCTTGGGGAAATATCGGTCAGAAATTTGTGGCTATTGCTATGTTCCTCTTTGCATTCACAACTGTACTCGGCTGGTCACACTACGGCTCAAAGGCTTGGGAATATCTTTTTGGTGCAAAGACCACCTATATCTTCAGAATTATCCACGTTTGCACAGTAATCTTCGGTGCTGTACTTACATCAAGCCTTGCTTGGGACATTTCGGATACCTTTAACGGTCTTATGATGTTGCCTAACCTTATAGGTGTTGTTGTAATGCTTCCGTTGGTTGTTAAGATAACCAAGAACTATGTAGATAGAAAAATCAAGGGCAAGGATGAAGCGCCTGTTTTGTCCTACGACCCCGAAATTGAAAAAGCGCACGCTGAAGAAATTAAAAACGGCGCTCAATAATATTTGATAGCAAAACACCCCGAATTCTTCGGGGTGTTTTTTGTTGAGGCAAAGTAGTTTCTAAGTCCTACAAACCCACATATGAATCCCTATGTCAATATTATTTTGTTTATTTTCAAAAAAACACTATATTTATTTACAATTATGTGGTAAAATGTATCCATATATATTCAGATTAGAGGTAAATTATGGGTTTACTTAGTGCTTTATTTGGAAATTACAGTCAAAAGGAACTAAAAAGAATTATGCCCTTGCAACAAAGGGTGTTGGATTTGGAAGAGGAATACAGAGCTCTTTCGGACGATGAGTTAAGGGCAAAAACCAAAGAATTTAAGGAAAGATTATCTGAGGGACAAACACTTGACGATATCTTGCCTGAGGCTTTTGCCGCTTGCCGTGAGGCGTCGGACAGAGTGCTTGGTATGAGGCATTTCCCCGTTCAGATAATCGGCGGTATAATTCTTCACCAAGGAAGAATTGCCGAAATGAAAACGGGCGAGGGTAAAACCCTCGTTGCAACTTTACCTGCATACCTTAATGCTTTGTCGGGTAAAGGCGTTCACATAGTAACTGTCAACGATTACCTTGCTAAGCGTGACTCCGAGTGGATGGGTAAATTATACCGTTTTATGGGACTGAGCGTTGGTCTAATCATTCACGGTATGACACACGAGGCAAAGCAAGAGGCATACAAGGCTGATATTACCTACTGCACCAATAACGAATTAGGCTTCGATTACCTGAGAGATAATATGGTAATCTACAAGGCTGAAAAGGTGCAGAGAGAGCATAATTTTGCTATTGTGGACGAGGTTGACTCAATTCTTATAGATGAAGCGAGAACTCCACTTATAATTTCGGGTCAGAGCGATAAATCTACCGACCTTTATGCTAAAGCTAACAGTCTCGCCCGTAGTCTTAAAATGTTCAAAATCAAGGAAATGGACGACAAGGCATCTGACGATGAAACAAATTATGACGGTGACTATGTTGTAGATGAAAAGGCTCACACAGCCACCCTTACTCCTGCAGGTGTTAAAAAGGCTGAGGACTATTTCGGCATTGAAAACCTTAACGATACCGAAAATATTGCTATTGCCCACCATGTAAACCAAGCTATTCGTGCTCACGGAATTATGAAGCGTGATGTTGATTATGTAGTTAAGGACGGCGAGGTTATAATTGTTGACGAGCACACAGGTCGCCTTATGTTCGGCAGACGATATAACGAGGGACTGCATCAGGCTATTGAAGCTAAAGAGGGCGTAAAGGTTGCAAAGGAGTCTAAAACCTTAGCTACCATTACTTTCCAGAATTTCTTCCGTCTTTACAGTAAGCTGTCGGGTATGACGGGTACAGCTCTCACCGAGGAAGCTGAGTTCCAAGAGATATATAAGCTTGATGTTGTGGAAATCCCCACAAACAAGCCTATTGCCCGTGTTGATGAAAACGATGTGGTATACAAAACTGAAAAAGCAAAGCTTAATGCGGTTATTGAGAAAATAATGGAGTGCCACAAGAAAGGTCAGCCTGTGCTTGTGGGTACTGTGACTATAGAAAAATCTGAGCTTTTGTCCTCAATGCTTAAACGCAGAGGCATTAAACATAATGTGCTAAATGCTAAGCATCACGAAAAAGAGGCTGAAATTATCGCTCAGGCGGGTAAACTTAGTGCAGTTACTATTGCTACCAATATGGCAGGTCGTGGTACCGATATTATGCTTGGCGGTAATGCTGAATATCTTGCAAAAGCGAAACTCAGACACGACGGTTTTTCCGAGGAAATGATAACCGAAGCGACAGGCTTTGCCGATACTAATGATGCGGATATTATAAAAGCCAGAGAAACCTACAAGGATTACTATAACAAGTTTAAAGATGAAATTGCTCCCGAGGCTGAGGCTGTGCGAAATGCGGGAGGACTTGCTATTATCGGTACCGAAAGACACGATTCACGCCGAATTGATAATCAGTTAAGAGGCCGTGCGGGACGTCAGGGAGACCCCGGAAATACCCAGTTCTTTATCTCTTTGGAGGACGATTTGATGCGTCTTTTCGGCGGAGAAAGAATTTCTATGATGATGGATACTCTAAAGGTAGACGAGGATATGCCGCTTGAAAACGCTATGCTTTCAAAGTCTATTGAAGGGGCACAGAAGAAAAAAGAGGGTAACAACTTTGCTATCCGTAAGAATGTACTTCAGTATGACGATGTAATGAACAAACAGCGTGAACTGATTTACACTCAGCGTAACAAGGTGCTTAATGGAGATGACATCAAGGATACTGTAAGAAAAATGGTTGAGGATACCATTGATGTCTACTGCTCGGTTTATCTTGGTGACGATATAAGTGAAAATTGGGATTTAAAGGGACTAAGAGATTATTTCCTTGGTTGGGTTACTACACCTGAGGATTTGCAGTTCACAACCGATGAATTAAACCGATTAACTAAAGAGGATGTAGCTGAGCTTCTGAAAGAAAAGGCAAATACCCGTTACGATGCCCGTGAAACGGAATACGGCAGTGAGATTATGCGTGAGATGGAGCGTGTAATGTTACTTCGCAGTGTTGATACTAACTGGATGGACCATATTGATGCTATGGATCAGCTCCGTCACGGTATAGGACTCAGAGCCTACGGCCAGCACGACCCCGTTGTTGCATACAGAAACGAGAGTTATGATATGTTTGCGGCTATGACCGATACTATCCGTGAGCAAACCGCAAAACTTGTTCTTAGTGTCAGAATAAAGTCCAAAGAGGAAGTAAAGCGTGAAAAGGTTGCCGAGGAAACCTCTACGGGGGATAAGCCTTTGACAGTCAGAGGCAAGGGCGTAGTAGGTAAAAATGCCCTATGTCCATGTGGAAGCGGTAAAAAGTACAAGCGTTGCTGTGGAAAGGATATGGAGTAATGGCAGAAAAGGTATTGCTCCATTGTTGCTGTGCACCCTGCTCACTTTCCTGTGTGGAGCCTCTGAAAAATGAGGATGTACAGCTCACCGCTTTTTGGTTTAATCCTAATATTCATCCGTTTAAGGAATATGAGGCAAGGCGTGACTGCCTCGGTGGTTTTATGCAAAAAGAAAAAATCCCCCTTGTTGTCAAGGAGGATTACGGACTCAAAGAATTTGTCAAAAATGTAGCAGACGATATAGAAAACAGATGTGTGTATTGCTACAGCGTTAGACTTGAAGAAACTGCAAAATATGCCCGAGACAATGGGTTTGATGCATTTACCTCAACACTTTTTGCAAGTCTTTATCAGGACCACGATTTAATGATGAAAAAGGCTTATGAACTGGCAGAGAAATATGGTGTGAATTTTTACTACCGTGATTTCAGACCGAATTTCCGTGAGGGCAACCAAAAGGCTCGTGAAATGGAACTTTATATGCAAAAATATTGCGGTTGCATTTTCTCGGAAGAAGAACGCTACCAAAAACAAATTCAAAAGGCAAAAGAAAAATTCCTGTAGGTTAACCTACAGGAATTTTTTATTACTTAAATCAACGATTCGCCACTCATTTCTGTGGGTTGCTCGAGTCCTAAAAGCTTAATGATAGTGGGGGAGATATCGCAAAGTCTTCCGC
>JAZONB010000151.1:0-2388 GCA_045654305.1 Acutalibacteraceae bacterium
CCCCCAGAACGAGGGCAAAGAGAAGCCCGGCGAAGAAATATCCTCCACCGGACTTGCTCTGGTAAGTTTTTTGCATAATACCTCCATAGATTGATGTTTTTCAGAACGGGACTATCCCGTCCGGGGTATTATGCCTGAAAAAGTGGCAGTTTTAAGTAAAATAAGGCTGTTACTGTTTATTTCGCCCAAGTTCACAACTTGTAGGCATCCGAGGGCGATCTGCAGGAAAGATACAGCTGTACGGATAGAGGCTGACGGTTATTTTTTATGGCTTGAAAAGTGGATAATGCAGTGCTATTTTGTAATGTCGTCAGAGAAAAAAATTCCACACAAAATTCCCACAATGTGGAGTATGTTTTTTATCTGTAAGTTGTTTAATAATTGCAAGATGCAGAAGATCAGGCGGTTATCAAAATGTGTTCAGTGGGTCCATCTCACACCACCACTTACGAAAATACAGGGGCTGTTGCAAAACCTAATGTTTTGCGGCAGCCTCTTTTCTACGCAATTTTTTAATTATTCTCTCCATATTTATTACTTTGGGAGATTCAGCTTCAAGACCATCCGGAGCAATCCAATAATCAATTTTTCCCTTGCCTGCAATCAACGTAAAAAGTTTGCGAATATTGTATCCCAAGCAAACCAACATGCATTCGTAACTGACATTTTCCAACCCTTTTCGCCGTACTCTTTCGTAGTCCATATCCTGTTTGATCACTCCGAATACCCCCTCTACCTGTGCTGACCGATTGATTCGCATTTCAATTCCTTTCGGGGACAGTAGATTTTCTATCGCTTGTTTTCTGAATACATAAAGGTCATAACATACTTCAAAGAAACGATCTTGCCTGTTTTTGTCTTTTACAGTCTTCATGCAGTAAGGTTTAAATTTACATCTCCGGCAATTTTCGATATGGTAAAATACTGTTTCACGTCCCCGGGAGTGTGTGTTGCCATTTTGACATCTGACAGCAACTTTACCATTCAAACAGATCAAATTTTTATTTTCATCGAAATGATATAGTTCCATCCACTCTCCGCAAATCATCTTCTGCCATGTTTGAGGTTTGATATAATTTTCAATGCCTGCCGCCACCATGTATCTGTAATTATCCAACGAATAATAACCGCTATCAGCACATAATCGTTCTGGATATGTATTATAGTCTGCGTAATACTGGTCGAGTAATGGAATAAAAGTTTTTGAATCAGTTCTATCCTGCGACACAAGAAAATCCAGTATAAAGCCTTTGGAAACAATAATTTGAAGAGCGTATGCGGCGTGCATATTACTTCCAAGTCCGGAATAATAATCTGATTTCAAGCACATTGCGGTTGCATCTTTGTCGGTTTTGTAGTAAGAGTTTCTTCCGGAACCGCAAATAGCTTCTATTTCCTCATACTCCAAAGTTTTTAACAACATTTTCTTTAACGAATGAAAATCTTTGACTATCTGCGGCTGGCGATGACCGGAACCGCTGACAATAAGTATTCCAGCTTCTGAAATTTTCCGCTCAAGTTGAGAAAGATAGCTGGCAACTTCTTTGGAAATAAACACTTTCTTCCCTGGTGCTAATGGGAAGTAATTTGAAATAATTTTTCTCAAACCTTCATTCAGTCGATCATGCCTTTGCCTTGGCTTCCAAACAAATTTATATTTATTGGCATTAGCTTCAAGTTTTGTACCGTCGAGAAAAACATCGGCGGTATCAATATTGTATTTTTTTATGATTGCCTCGACAATGCAGGAGAACACTTTTTTCTGTCGTGCAACAACTACGTTGTTGCAAAACCTCGAAATGGTGGAATATGACGGCACCTTTTGTTCCATCAAATACATGAAGCGGGTATCGAATTTCAAACTGTCTTCAATACGACGCAAACTGCCGGAATGTTTGGAGAAGGCATAGAGAATAGCGGCAAACAGACGGTATGGATTATAAGAAGGACGACCACCTTTTTCCAGATGTTTTTCCAGTGATTCTTCTATTATCTTACCAACTCCTGATTCTTCCAAAAGTTGGAGATAGTCATCCAATTTTTGCTTTTCCTCAAACGGAATGTCTGAGCAAAGGAATAAATACCCTTGAGAATTTGTAAAATAAGCCATAATTTTCTCCTATTATGACTTATTATACCTCCAATATTCAACTCAAACAATAGAAAAAGGCTGTTGCTCACCTTTTTTGAGGTTTTGCAACAGCCCCTTTTTCCCCTCCCCGACTTCTCAAACCTTATTTACCGACCTTTGTCGGGCACAGCGCCTTACAATTTTATTTTCCTTCCCGGTCGAGTTTCAGCTGGGCGCAGAGTTTGGGGACGTCGATTTTCCGGGGGACGGTGTTTTCTTTGAGGGACTGGACGGCGGCGGTACCTGCGGCCTGTCCC
>JAZONB010000152.1:0-3934 GCA_045654305.1 Acutalibacteraceae bacterium
CGAGTAATCAAGGAAACCACAAAGGATAGCTTCTTTGAAGCGCTTGATGTTGGCTTTGTCTGGCTTGAAAGAGCAAATAAGAAATAAAAAAACAACCGCTTTTGCGGTTGTTTTTTTAATATAACTCAGATGAAAGGTATCGGCTTCCGTTATCGGGTAAAATCATTACAATGGTTTTGTTTTCGTTCTCAGGTCGCTTTGCTAATTCAATCGCCGTGTAAAGAGCAGCGCCTGAAGAAATTCCAATTAAAAAGCCTTCCTCTTTGCCAAAATCTCGGGCTGTTTTAATAGCGTCATCATCGCTGACGGCTATAACTTCATCTAAAATTTCGGTATTCAAAACCTCGGGGATAAATCCTGCTCCGATACCCTGAATTTTATGAGCACCCGAAACACCTTTTGTTAAAACAGGTGAGGAAAGAGGCTCGGCGCCTATTACCTTAATATTAGAACATTTTTCTTTAAGATATGTTCCCGTTCCCGTAACAGTACCACCAGTTCCTATGCCCGCAACTAAGAAATCAACATTTCCGTCAGTTTCAGCGAAAATTTCGGGACCTGTTGTTTTGTAGTGAGCCAAAGAATTGTCAGGGTTGGCAAATTGGTCGGGAATAAAGCTGTTGGGTATTTCCTTGGCTAGCTCCTTTGCCTTTTCAATGGCACCCGACATACCTTTTTTAGCATCGGTCAATACCAACTCGGCACCGTGTGCTGTCATCAGCTTTTTGCGTTCTTCTGACATATTTTCGGGCATAACAATTATTGCTTTGTAACCTTTAACAGCCGCCGTCATAGCAAGCGCTATTCCTGTGTTTCCGGAGGTCGGCTCTATTATAACGGATTCATCATTGATGAGTCCTTTTTTTTCTGCTTCTTCAATAAGCGCCAAACCTACTCTGTCCTTAACGCTGCCTGCGGGATTTAAAAATTCAAGCTTTGCTAAAAGCTTGGCCTTAAGTCCAAATTTCTTTTCAATATTATTAAGCCTTAAAAGGGGTGTGTTTCCAACTAATTCTAAAACAGAATTGTAAATCATATTATCAAAACCTTTCATAACTTATTATACCTATGTTTAATAAAAAATCAATAGAAAGGTAATAATACATTCAGGTGATAAAATGTTTGCAACGGTTAGAGAATACGAAAATATAACCCTTTCGGGGGAGCTCGAAAATGACATAAAGCTCTTTCAGGATATATTTAAAAAAGAGTCGGTGTTCAGGATTAAGCGGATAAAGGTGCGAAACACAGTAAGCTTTGATTGTGCGGTTTTGTATTTCGACGGTATGGTGAATTCTGTTCAGTTGAATGATGCCGTAATCCGACCGCTTATAACGGTTGACAGAAAAAACGACAGCCCTACATTGGCAGATTTCGTAGAAACACAGATTTTGTTTGTAAGGGACGTTAAAAAGACAACTAAGGTTTCCGATATGCTCAGTGGTATTATGTTCGGCGAGGCTTTAATTTTAATCGACGGCAGTAAAGAAGTTCTCAATGTTGATATTAAAGGATTTGACATAAGAGGAATAAACGAGCCTCAGGACGAAAAGGTTTTAGCAGGACCGAGAGAGGGGTTTGTGGAAAATGCGCTCTCTAACATAGCGCTGATTCGCAGAAAACTGCAAACGCCCGACCTTTGCGTTGAAAATATGAGGGTGGGCAGACGCAGTAACACCCAGATTTTTATTTGTTATCTTGACACACTTGCAGACCCTCATACACTTAAAAAAGTTAAAGACAGAATCAAGAAAATAGATATTGACGGCGTTCTCGACAGCAATTATATTACCGAAAATATCAGAGATAACAAGTATTCGCTATTTAAAACATCGGGTACTACCGAGCGTCCCGATGTGGTGGCGGGTAAGCTGTTGGAGGGCAGAATTGCTATCATTGTTAACGGTACGCCTATGGTTGTTACTCTTCCTTATTTGTTTTCGGAAAACTTTCAGTCCGATGAGGATTATTATCTGAATTTTTTAATTGCCTCAATTGGCAGAATTTTGCGGTATATCTCTTTCTTTTTGGCGGTCAGTATACCTGCAATTTTCATTGCCGTCAGTTCTTTTCACCGTGAGCTTTTGCCTACGGCTCTTGCAATCTCGGTTTCAAGCCTCAGAGGCGGTGTGCCTTTTGCTCCTCTTACAGAGTGCCTTATTATGATTTTCGTGTTCGAAATACTAAAGGAAACGGGTGTCAGAATGCCCGAGTCGTTAGGGCATGCACTCAGTATTGTGGGCGGTCTTGTGGTAGGTCAGGCGGCTGTGGATGCGAGAATTATTAGCACGCCGATGCTCATAGTAATCGCAATAAGCGGTATTGCAGGACTTATGGTGCCAAGGCTCAGGGGAGCGGTGTTTTATCTGAGACTGATTTTTGTGTTTTTATCTGCTTTTTTAGGTCTTTACGGCTTCTTTGCGGGGGCGGCAGTAACAGTTATGCATATTATTTCCCTTAACTCTTTTGGTGTAGATTATACAGTTTCCTTGAGGCGCGCAGATTTCCAAAGCCTTAAGGATACATTTTGGCGCACCTCTTGGATAAATATGATAAAACGTCCCTTGTTTAACAGCAATATTATAAGGAGCAAAAAGAAATAATGAAAAGATTTGCTATACTTTTTTGTGCTGTGGTTATGTTCTTTGTATTAAGCGGTTGCTCTGCAAAGGAGGCGATAGCTTCTGACAAACAGGAATATATCGTTTCTTCTTTGGGGTTTGATAATTCAAAGGGCGATATTAAAATGATTATAGAGGCTATTGTTGTTAATACCGATGATTTAGAGGAAGAAAAGGAAAGCCGAATCATCACGGGAGAGGGTGAAAATCCCGATGAGGCTTACAGTAAAATTATTTCTAAAATAACACAGCCTTTGTCCTTAGGACACAATGCGGTAACTGTAATAGGTGAGAGTGTAACACCCGAACAACTAAATTTGATTTTTGAGTTTTTAAGGGAAACACCGCAAATTAATATTGCTACCATGCTGATTTTTTCTGAGAACGCCGAGGAATTGCTTTCGGTCAAGGCGGTTTCTTCTGTAGCGGTGGGATATGATATTATGAGTATGATTGAGGTCACAGAGGAAAAACAGGGTACAATTTTTAAAAACCGATTATATGAGGCGGTTGCATTAAACAACAAGCCTATGAAAACCTTTTGGATACCATATATCGGTCTTGACGGCGAGGAAATTTCCATAAAGGGGCTTGCGGTTTATAGGCAAAATAAAATGCTCCGCTTTTTAAATAACGAGCAAGCGGTTGTTTTGAGTTTGATTACAGATTCTCTAACGAGAGGCGAAATTGTGGTTTCAGGTGAAAAAATACAAACACAGTATTGCAAGGTGACATATAGTTTTGATTCACAAAAAATCGAGGTTAATGTACGTCTTAAAGCTAATGGAGATAAAATGCTTATTAAAACCGAGGCTCAAAATCTTTTGCAAAAAGAGGATATATTCGGACTCGGGAATATAATTCACCAAAAAAAGCCAAAGCTTTGGGAAAAGGTTAAAAATGATTACGCTCGGTATTATGAAAAGGCTCAAAAGACGGTGAATGTATATGAATAAAATCACATTTTCTTCCCATACTGTGGCACTATCAGCAATTTTTATTATCGGCTCTGCTGTAATTACTATGCCTGTCAGAGGCAGTAACGAATTTACTTTTTTAGCCTTTATGATTACAGCTGTTTTGTTAGTTGGAGTGTATTGGCTGTTTAGTGCGTTTTTGAATAAAATCAATGTAACTGAAAACAGTAAACCTCTTGGAAAGGTTATATATTCCGTATTTATCCTTTCGGCGGGAGTTTTTGCGCTCTTTTGCTTGGCTGAAACTTTTTTATCTCTTACAGAATTTGTTTCAACAATTATTCTGCCTCAAACACCTAAATTTTTAATAGCTTTGATTTTTGCTGCGGTTATAGT
>JAZONB010000153.1:0-2624 GCA_045654305.1 Acutalibacteraceae bacterium
CGGATGCAGTTCAATATATCCCCTTGTGCCGATAGGCTCTAATTGAATACGGGGATTTGTTTCATCCCACTTATATCCAACAAACTCAGGATTGTATTTTTTGATTGCCTCCCATACCTGCTCAATGGCTTCGCAAAAACATTCTTCCGCAAACGGTTCGCTTTGAAACATAATATATTTGCATTTTGGCAATTCGATTACATCAAATCCATCAGGGATTTCCCCTGAATAGTCCATTGCAACCTCTACACCCTGTACGTATTCAGACGTTCCTGCCTTGATGTGCTTTTTAGGAAGCCATAAGCACACTGGTTCACCGCAAATAGATTTCATACTGCAAAGCAGTCCCCATACGTCACAACCAACTTCTTCACAATATTGAAAGTATTCCGTTGCTTCTTTTCCACGCTTGATAATCACCTTTCTTTCGGGTTTTTCGATTACTTGTACAAAAACACTTTTTACTTCACTCATTTCTACATTCTCCTTTTTTTGAACATATTTGATACCATAAGGCTTGAACAGATAAATCGGTGTAGGACATATGGAATACTCATAAGGATTACACCCGAACTCCTTATAAAATGCTCTTTGATAACCATCTACACTTTCAAACCCTGTATCAAATGCAATATCAATTATCTTCACTTTTTCATCTCGCAATCGAAGCGCGGATTTAGATAATCGTAATCGCCTGATGTAAACGGCGGGTGTCATATGGAGTAAATCCACAAAAAGCCTGTATGAGTGCCACGGAGAATACAATGATACATTTGCAAGGTTAGCCATTGTAATATTTTCATCAAGGTGCGCCTCAATATAATCTTGCATTCTTTGAACCGCTTCAACATGTTCGTCCATTTCTGCTCACCTCCTTATGCTCATATTATAGCAAAACCCAAAAGTTTTCTCTCGACTTTATTTGCTAAAACATAAATAATAGAGCCGCCTAACATACTCTAACGGCTCGTTTATCTTCATAGACAAATTCCTATTTATAGGTGTATTATATCACATTCCTATGAATAATTCAACCGTTTCCCTTTTCTTTGTTTACTGCGTAGTAAAATTTGAGGGGTGACGGTTGATTTTTCCGTCACCCCTTGTCTTTTATTATCATCCCGATAAATTGGAATTTGTCAATATCGATTACCATACAAAACTTTCGCTTTTTCGGTATATTTCTTTACAAACTCGGTCTTTGCGTTTGTATAAGCATCTCGATTATGCTCGTATTCTTTCCATAACGAGAGCTTTAATTTTTCATATTCTTTTGCAATATCGGGAAAATCGATAAGATAATCTCTAAAATACAATTCATCGTTATCCCCTGCATATCTCAAATGCAAATGAAATACTTTCTCGGAAAATCCATTTTCGGTATATCCTTTATTAAAAGAAATTCCATCTTCGCTTTGCGACATACAAATATACCCGTTGTTTGCAATCGAATCTTTATAATCAAGCAAGTTGCTTTTCTTGGGAACTTCTACAAGAATGTCAATGATTGGTTTTGCCCATATAGCAGGGATTGCTGTACTTCCTATATGGCTTATTTTTTTAACCTGCGGAAGAATATTTTTCAATAGGTTTTCTTCTTCAAAATACCATTCCTTCCAATGGTCTTGATGTTTCGTTAAAATGATAGGAAACAACTGCCACAGTTCTTCCAAACTCATTTCTGATAATTTCTTTCCCATAATACACTCCGTCAAATTGGAATTTGTCGTTATAAATCAATCTTGATTTCGTATTGGTCATCAATAAGAATATAGTTTGAATTATGTCTTTTCGCAAGTGCCAAAACTTCTGCATTATCTGCCAATACGCTCTCCGTTGTACACCATTCATCATCTAAACGGTTCTCAATGACGTTTGCATATTTCTTTATGTCGGCAAAGTGGTTTCTGATATATTCCTCGCTCATTACAAGGCAGAAATATTTGATGTTTTCAAGATACTCAGAGTCAAAGTCCTTTTGCCAATCGAACGGAATATAGCAACCTTCAATAATTAAGTTCTGCTTGTTTTCAATAGCAGTTTTTATCATTTCACAAACAATTGGCCACAAGTATTCGGTTAATTCATTATCATCCATAGGGGTAAGTTCTGTGTTGCCACTACGAATTAATCCCATTTTAAGATGGTCGATTGAGAAATATGGGTATTTATATTTTTCGAGCAACCTTTGAGCAAGTACGGTTTTACCTGTATGCGATGCTCCCGTAATTAAAATAATCATTATCCCACCTGCAAATTCTTATTTATCGGTGAGTTTATTATAACATAAAATAAAATTTAATTCAATTTGTTTTGCGTTGGTAAAAGAAAACTCGACTTATTAAAAGTCGAGTTTTAAAAATTATTCAATTAAAAATGGGAAGAGTGATTATGCTCCGTCTTTTTATTTTTTAAGGTTTTTAATTAAAACTCTCTAATACATTTTCTTGGGCATTTGCTAACGCAAACTTTACAGCCAGTACATTTAGAGTAATCAATTACGGCAACGTTGTTTACCATTGTAATTGCGCCTTGTGGACAATTTTTAGCGCAAAGTCCACAACCGATACAGCCAACTTTACACATATTGATAACGTCCTTACCTTTGCAAGTTGTTGCACAAG
>JAZONB010000154.1:0-10614 GCA_045654305.1 Acutalibacteraceae bacterium
TCAAGCGCGCTCGTCAAATCGCATTACTCCCTTATGTTAATGACTAATATGTAAGTTTAAAAGCTGTGTTCACTTGAACACAGCTTTTTTTATTTGGTGCCTTTAGGTGTGGAAATAAACCCCTGGTTATACCAGGGGAAGAAAAACGAGCGAAGCTACAATAAAATAGGCGAGGCGTAGCTAAGCCGAAATAGGCTATAAAAATAGAAAGACCTCCAGTATAATGGTAGTGGTTTGGCGACCGCATTACCAAAATATAGGAGGTTTTTCAAATGAATAAAAATAATGAGATAAAAAGCAGTGCACACTCAAAATACAGAAGCCAATATCATATAGTTTTTGCACCAAAGTATAGACGAAAAGAAATATATGGAAAACTAAAAAGAGATATTGGAGAAATATTAAGAAAACTGTGTAATCAGAAAGGTGTAGAAATAATAGAGGCAGAAGCGTGCCCCGACCATATACACATGCTGGTAAGTATCCCACCGCACATAAGTATAGCATATTTTATGGGATATCTCAAGGGAAAAAGTACACTAATGATTTTCGACCGACATGCAAATTTAAAATACAAGTATGGAAGTAGAAGTTTTTGGTGTAGAGGATATTATGTAGATACGGTCGGTCGAAACAAAAAAGTAATAGCCGAATATATAAGAAATCAGTTGGAAGAAGATTACGCATCAGAGCAAATAAGTATAAAAGAATTTATGGACCCGTTCACGGGTAACAAGAAACAGTAGGCAAAAAAGGCAGCCGAACGTGGGCGGCTGCCCGAAATGGTAATGCGTTACTAAACTTTCAGTGCACCTTTTAGGGGCTAAGCCAGTAATAACCCCTTCTATGGGTGGAGAAAACCACTAGTTGAACTAGTGGTTTTTATTGCTAATTCTTTATACTACCACCCTAAAATTATATGTAAACTGCTTTTTGTGGCCGTTTACCCAGCGGTAGTTACGAGTGAAATTCATATGTCGTACAGGACAGATGTTATTGTAAATACAATATTTTCCAGAAATTAAAAATTTTTAAATTATTTTTAAATCTTTAGGATAAATATTTCTCGCATTTTTCAAATCGTGAAAATCTCTTAGTTCTGTATCATCAACTAGAATTTTTACAGTTTCTCCAATATTACACTCTTTATACATGCCGGTTTTAAAGAACAACCAGTGTGTTTCATTTTCTTCATTACCAATTTGTAGATTCAAAGGTTTATTGAGTTTATAACATTTAAAAGTGTTGGGCGTTCGTCGGATGTCAGTTATTTTTGCGGTATAATATCCTCTTGAATCCATATCTATTAAGGATGTGCTTGATTTTTTTTTAAGATAGTTTTTCAAACATCTATTTAAATTTGAGGTTTCTCCGATTTTTGCAATATTTGAACGGCAGAACTCATCATAAATTGTAACCATATCATCTGCATTATTTAAATAGCGAACTTGCAGTCCTAACAAGGGAGTTTTTTCTAAATCAGCATGAGTTAACGGTGATGTTAGAATAGGTATTATTTTACCTACCTGAATCCAAGCGGCCCCCATCTCAGCTAAACAAAATTTACTATTCAAATAATTAGGTGTTATAAAACAAATAACTTTTTCACAATTATTTAATTCGGTTTTAATCTTTTCAATAAAAAGTTCCCCAGAACTGAATGAATTGTTTTTTGAGGAATAAAAAATTTCATCACGATTAATTCCCATCCCCGATACTAAAAAATCTATAAAGAGAAAAACTTCATCTTTATCAATTGTGCTATGACTTATAAATATTTTGCTCATTTTAATCCTCCGTTATTAAAAACACCTTGTAATAATTGATTCTTTTTGTTTAGATAGTTGGTATGTGCTTCTGAAATAGTCTTATTATAATCTAATTTGGCTTTTTTTAGATTTTCTCCTATGGCTAAACAATTAAGTTTATTTATTTTTGGTACAAATAAATTTTCTAAATTTTCTTTATTGAAAATATTGATAGTAGTTCCCGTTTGCATTATGTTTAATTGAGATTTTCCATAATCTGAAATTAAATATTCAAATAAAACATAAGGAGAGTAATTTTCTTTGTTTACACGGATAATTGTCAAATTTCCGCTTATATATGCTTTCGGAGGATTCGGTGGAATTATTGCGAATTTAACCGATGAACCCTTAGAGGTGATGATAATGTCATCTTCTTGTATTAAATATTTAGGATCATATGAATATCCTTCACATACACAATCTGCGGTGGCATAGTTTATTGTATCATTATTCATATCCCGTATATTAATTAAATAGACATTGCTTTTTCCGGGAGGTAAGAGGTATGACGGTCTTTTTATACCACGTGTTACTTCGGCGATATCTTTTAATTTAATATTTTCAGTTAGTGTTGAGGAAATATCAATATAAACCGGTGGATACAGGTTGTATCCGGTTTCTGAGATTTCTTCAAGCGAAATCGTTTTTGAAATATTTTCATAATCTGAACGATGAATATATATATCATTACATTTATTTATTATGTTTTCAAAATTTGAATGTGTGTCGCGTACAGAATCTAGTGACCATTTTGAAAAGTCTGCAAATAAAACATTTTGAGCCTTTCCCTTAGGTTTTTTTTGTATTATTAGTAATTCTATAGGCACACTACGACCTGAATTTGAAGCTGATGGTAAGCTTATAACTGCATCTAACAAATTTTCCTCAACAAAATACTTACGAATAAATTCTTCGTTTTTTCTTACTAAGGCACCTTTAGTAACTATAACAAAAGCTTTGTCATGTTCATTCATTTGTCTTAAAATTGAACAAATAAATGCCCAATCAGAATAAATTGTTGCAGTATTTTTTTTTGTAAATATACCATCATCAAATATAGGGATGGTTTTATTTCCAACCAATGGTAGGTCGCAAAGGAAAACGCAATTTTTTATATCATTATTGAAGGGTCGTTTTTCTATATCCAGAACATTGGTTTCATATAATTTGAATTTTTTAATATTACAAAGATAAAAATATATCCTCGTAAAAGCACAAATAAACGGATTATTATCTTCACCAACACAAAAAATCTCATTGTTAGTATCATGAAATAATTCTAAACCTAATGAAAACGAGCCGCAACAAATATCAGCAATAGCACCGATAGGCTCATTGCTTGCTAATTTGGAAATTAATTTGCACAAAAAGGGTGGGGTAATGGTTGTGTTATTAAAGTTATCGCTATAGTGAAGTAAAGAAAGAATTTGTGATTTAAACCATTCAATATCGATATTTTTGATATTGTCTATTTCTTCTCTGAATTTACTAATAAGATTTTCAACTTGTTTGTTTTCTCTTATTTCATCCCAGGGGATATATGAATCAAATGTAATTGCCGCTGATTTAATATCGTATCCTATGATAATGTCGCTATTACAAAACAAATTAGTTAATGATCCCTCGAGAGTGTTCGAAAGATACCAATGAATATAGTGCTGCTTGCAAAATAATTTTTCAAAGAGAATATAAGCAACTAATTCTTTGCCGAAAGACTTAGAAGAAATATTTTCAAATTTATTAAGAAAGTTTCTTATAATCATATCCATTATTTTCCACCTCTATGATTAACAGAGTAACACATTACGTAAGGAATGTCAAGGGGGGAATATTTATACCCCATCACTTAAATGGAAACACTATCTCACATTTTGAATAATAATATGGTTGATTTTTTATGGACTGGAGTATAATATAAATGTAATATCAACATATTTTTGGAAAAAGAAAATATTGATAGCTTAACCAAAGTTACAAAGGCTGAGTTTAAAAACTTAATATCTAAAATAAAGGCACGAACTGTAAAATAAGTTCGTGCCTAATATTAAAGAAACATAGTCATATATAACGGTAAGAACAATGTTCCGTCCTCTTCTTTCAAGTCACCTGTATGCAAAACATATGGAATGTGTGTCTGCTCGGCAAACTTGGCTTTGAATTTTTGTAGAGATTTGAGAGTGTAGTTTTTACCGGACTTGACCTCAATGGGAGAAATATTGTGGCGATTACTAATTTTGCTTTTAGAAACCAAGAAATCAATCTCCATACGAGAATTTGCATCCTCACGTGAGGAATTAGAATAAAAGAATAACTTGTGGTTACTTGCAACAAGCATCTGAGCTACAATATTTTCAACAACCATACCCATATTAACCTCAAGTTTATCAAGCAAGAGTTTTTTATAAATCTCCTCGCTGACAATACCGTTTTCATCAAAGGTATGGCTGATAAGAAGGCCTGTATCACCCATATAACATTTTAATAAAGTGCGGTCTAAGTTAAGGCTAAGACCTACATTCGGTTCGGTAGAGTTGTAGCAGTGATTAACAATCATTGCATCGGAGAGCCAAAACATAGCATCTTTATATTCATCAAATCTTGCGCCTTGTTTAAGAGAGGATAACTTAAAGTGTCGATTTTGATTTTTAAGTTGAGATGGAAGCTCATCATAAATAGCTTCAACCTTCATCTCGTAACCTTTAGCGTGTTTGCGAATATCATCACGGTACAGTTTTAGGATACGGCGTTTTGCACGGTCAACCTCATCAAAATCGTTTGTCTCAACAAATGTTTTAACAGCCTGTGGCATACCGCCGACAATCATATATTGTCTAAAGTAGTCCATAGCCTTTCGATGAAGCGCTTGACCAAGCGGTTTCTTCTTCTCATAGCAATCACGAATCAAGTCATACATAGATTCGTTACCAACTGCCCAAAGAAACTCCTCGAAATCCATAGGATGCATGTTGATTGGATCCTCCTCAGACGGAATAAGAATATCCTTTACATTCTCACGGATTGAAATCAAAGAACCAGTTTCGATATAGTCGTAACGACCGTCAGCAACTAAATATTTGATAGCACTTCTTGCTCTGGGGAATAGCTGAACTTCGTCAAAAATTATTACGGAATCACGCTCGTATAATTTCTTTCCGTAAAAAGCGGTGAGCTTCATAAAGAAAGATTGTAAATTATCAAGGTCATGAATGAACATATCCTTCACTTGTTGGTCAGCTTTGTTAAAGTCAATAAGGATATAAGATTTATATTCCTTTTTAGCAAACTCTTCAACAATATGACTTTTACCAACTCGTCTTGCACCTTGAACTAACAAAGCGCTTTCGCCGTTCTGCTTCTTCCACTCAAGTAGTTTGTCGTATATTTTTCTGCGCATATTGATACCTCCAAATTGCGTTTTAAAACAGATAAACATTAATTATTATACACAAATCATATATTTTTTATGCTGTATTATAACATAAATCGAGATTTTTGTCAACGCCAAAACCACACAAATCAAGATTTTTACCGACATTTGTTTTCTTATACTAGCAACCTGAAGCTATATGTAAACTTTTTTTCCTGGCCGTTTACCCAGCGGTAGTTGCGTGTAAAATTCATATGTCGTACAGGACAGATGTTATTAACCATCTGACCGCCGATAGAACCAGCCTGCTTAGCGGTTAAGTCACCGTTGTAACCCTGCTTAAGGTTTACACCAACCTCGTTAGCAGCTTCCATCTTAAAACGATTGAGTGCATCTTTTGCCTCAGGAACTACATTCTTAGCCATTTTGAATACTCTCCTATAAAATTTTGTTTTTTGCGTTTGCAATATTATCTTGTGAATACATTCGTTTTTTATTATAGGTAAATTTTGATTTTTTTACTAATTTCGACCAAAAAACCACAGACTTTAAGTCTGTGGTTTTTGATGCTATTTCTTTTTAAATTCGTAAACTGTATGTTGTGTGTATTTCTCACCCTTATCATATATAGCAAGACCTTTTTTAATGCAGTTTGGTTCAGTTTGTGCCTCAAGACAAAATGCGCCGTGCTTAATTTGCGGAATATTATTTTTAAAGTCGGGTCCTGCGCCTAAGAAATTCGCGGTGTAAAACTGTATTCCGGGTTGGTCGGTGTAAACACTTAAAATCATATTGTTATTTTCTACACTTGCGGCGAGCCCGAGTGATATGCCGTCAAATGTTTTAAATGCTTCGGGAGAGAGAATCATATTATGATCATAGTCAAAGAAATTGCCTTTTTCGTCAACTATAAACTTTGGCGTTTTTAAATCAAATGGCGTTGCATCAACTAAAGGCCTGTTTCCGTTTGGAATTAAATTGTTGTCAACCTCGGTAAATCTATTAGCAAAGATTTGAAATTTATGGTTAGAAATATCTTTACCAAAACCATCAAGGTTAAAATATGAGTGATTTGTGAGTGCGATAGGCGTTTTGCCTTCGGGTATTGCTTCGTAATCAATTTTAATTGAAGCATTTTCAAGCGTGTATGTAACCGCTACCGACATATCGCACGGAAAACCGTTTTCGCCGTCGGGTGAAAAGTAAGAGAGTTTTATGCGATTTTCCTCATACTCTTCCACGGTCCATACCCTATGACTTAAACCAATACCGCCGTGCAGACAGTTTCCGTTATCATTTTTAGGAAGTCGATAGGTTTTGCCGTCAATTTCAAAGGTAGCACCTTCGATTCGATTAGCTACTCTTCCTACTGTAGCGCCTTGGTATGAAGTGTCGGTGAGGTAATTTTCAAGTTTGTCGAAACCGCCAACAACGTCGGTATCGTCAAACGGGAAAAATGATACAATTCTTGCTCCCCAGGTCATGATTTCTGCTTTTGAAGCTCCGTCAGCAAGCGAGTAGATAAAGATTTCTTCTCCACTAGGCAATGTTCCAAATAATTTTTTATTCATTTTTATTCCTCCTGCGGATTGCTTATATTTTTATATTCGGTGGGTGACAAGCCCGTATGTTTTCTGAAAATTCTACTGAAATACATAGAATTATCGTAGCCTACCGCCTCGGCAATTTGTGTCATATTATAATCGGTGTTATCTATTAAATTCATAGCATTGGCGATTCTGAGGGATATAATATATTGCATAGGGGTGAAATTAGTCACCTTTTTAAAACTTTGTGTAAACCAGTTTGCAGTCATTGCGTGTTCTTTGGCATAGTTCTCAATAACTATCGTTTTATTATAGTTTTCGTTAAAGTATTTAGTGGCTTGTTTTATTTCGTCAAGGATAGCTTTACCGAAGTTGTTTTTCTCAACAATATACCTGTTAATAAACAAAAAGATTTGTCTTAAATTAATGCTTAGCAAGTCTTCAAAGTTTATTCGCTTTAACTGTAATTCTTCGATTAGCTGGCGGAATAACCATTGATAATCGGGTGATGTTCCAGTGAAGAAGACATTTTCATTTTTAGGCATTTGATAGCGGTCAAGGAGTTGGTCAACATCTGAGCCTGTAAAATGCACCCAGTAGGTTTCGGGATTTTCGTCAGCATAAAGATAATACATCTGAGTTTCGTTAGGTCTAAAGAGAACCATATTTCCGTTTTGAATAATGCGTTCTGTTCCGTTAAAACGAAAATGTGCTTTACCTGCGGCAATGTATATAAGCTGATAATCCCCACGTCCGTTTGGACGCTCCGTTTTAAATATTTCGTTTGTTAAAACTTTAAAATGACCTGCGGCAGTTACGACAATCGGTTTATTTAGATTTACAATGTCTTCGTGTTCTAATCCTAAATAAGCTGAATTGGTGTACATACATTCATCCCGCCCGAAAATTATTAAAATCTAAAGCTCTGTAACCTATTATACATAAAAATATGGGATTTTCAAGCGAAAAATAACGTTTTGTGCATAAAGTGCAAGGTTATGTACATTGATAAGGGTTTTGCGATATGGTAAAATATAATTGGTTTATTGTGCAAAAAAATCAAGAAGATAAGTTATTGAGATTTTTTCACTCATGAATAATCACGTTTTCTAAAAGCTAAGGAGAAAGTTATTATGAACATTTTCAAAAGTAGGGAAGAAATTCGCAGTGAGCGTATTTGCAAACTGTTTTCAGAAATTTACGGTGACGATAAGAAAATTGTTGAGCAACAGCAAAATCGTTACATAAAAGCTATTGAAGCCTTTTCGGAGTATTTTCCTAATAGAGATGATATAAAAATATATTCGGCGTCGGGAAGAACCGAAATCGGTGGAAATCATACCGACCATCAACGAGGAAGAATATTGGCGGGTGCTGTGAATTTAGACTCCGTTGCAATAGTATCTTTCCACAAAGATGGTGTTGCAAGGGTTATTTCGGAAGGGTATTCTCCTGCTGAAATTTCACTTAATGACCTTGTGCCTAACAAAACAGATGACGGAACACAGGCTATTGTAAGGGGTATAGTTTCCAAGTTTAACGAAAACGGTGTCAAGGTAGAAGGCTTTGATATGTATACTATTTCCGATGTTATATGCGGCGGTGGAATTTCATCGTCAGCAGCATTTGAAACGCTTGTTGGAACTGTGATAAATAATTATTACTATGAAAGTAAATGTACACCTTTTGAAATAGCTCAAATCGGATGGTTCGCTGAAAATAAATTCTTTGGTAAAAAATGCGGATTACTTGACCAATCTGTGTCGTCTTTCGGCGGATTGGTAGCTATAGACTTTGCTGACAGTCAAAATCCCCAAATCGAGAAGATAGATTATAATTTTGAGAAGGTTGGTTATGCACTTTGCATTACCGACACCAAGAGTAGCCATCAAAATCTGACTGATGATTATGATGCAATCCACGATGAGATGAAGCAAGTAGCGGCTCACTTTGGCAAAGAGGTTTTGAGTGAGGTTGATGATGCTGAGTTCTATAATAACATTTCGAATGCAAGGAAAGTGTGTTCAGACCGAGCAATTTTAAGAGCAATGCATTTCCTTAATGAAACACGCAGGGCTAAAGAGGAAGCAGAAGCTCTAAAGAGAAATGACATTAATGAATTCCTTAGATTAGTTAATGAATCGGGTGATTCATCAGGCTCATTGCTACAAAACTTATATTCGGTAAAATCTCCCACCGAGCAGGCAATCCCTTTGGCGATCGCCTTGAGCAAATCTGTTTTAAAGGGCGAGGGAGCTGTTCGCGTGCACGGTGGTGGCTTTGCAGGAACGATACAGGCTTTTGTACCGCTCGAAAAGGTTGATGAGTACAAGACAAAAATTGAAAATGTTTTCGGAGAAAATTCGTGCTATCAAATGAAAATAAGACCTGTTGGTGGTATTGAGGTTTTATAATAAGAAAGGATAAAAGGCAATATAATGATTTACACATCAATCCAAAATCTTATAAATTATGGTATTAAGCATCAACTTATAACCAATGCAGATGAATTGGTTGTCAGAAATTCAATTTTAGATACCCTTCACCTTACCGAATGGCAAGAACCTAAAATTTCAACTGAGTTAAATTCTATCGATGAAATTTTAGAGCCGTTAATTGACTTTGCTTGTGAACAAGGTGTAATTGCTGATACTGTGAATTCAAGAGATTTGTTCGATACCAAGCTAATGGGCTATCTCACGCCTATGCCTCGCGAAATTATCGCCGAGTTTAAAAAACGGTATGATGAAAGTCCGTCTGAGGCGACCGACTGGTATTACAAAAACAGTCAGGACCTTAATTATGTGAGAGCGGGAAGAATCGCTAAGGATTTAAGATGGAAATATCCTTGCGAATATGGAGTTTTGGATATTACTATTAATTGCTCAAAGCCAGAAAAGGACCCGAGAGATATTGCAGCGGCAAAAACACAGAAAAATTCATCATACCCTAAATGTCAGCTTTGTCCTGAAAATGCAGGCTTTGTGGGTACTGCAACACACCCTGCAAGACAAAATCTTCGCCCTATACCTATGACGGTAGGGGGAGAGGGTTGGCAGATGCAGTATTCTCCCTATGGATATTACAGCGAACACTGTATTATGTTTAATAATAAACATATTCCAATGAAAATAGATGACGCTATATTCGGAAAGCTTTTTGATATATTAGATTTTTTACCACATTACTTTATAGGCTCAAATGCTGATCTGCCAATAGTTGGTGGCTCGATTTTAACACACGAGCATTTTCAGGGTGGAAGATACACCTTTGCTATGGAAGAAGCTCCTGTTGAAACTGAGTTTAGTATTCGGCAATTCCCTGAAGTAAAGGCGGGTATTGTTAAATGGCCTATGTCGGTTATAAGACTAAGTTCAAAAAACCGTGATGCATTAGCTGACTGTTGTAATCTCGTATTGGAGCGTTGGAGAGGGTACAGCGATGAATCTGTTTCGATTTTTGCCGAGACTGACGGTACTCCACATAATACAATAACGCCTATTGCACGCAAGAAAAACAATGAATATGAATGCGACTTGGTGCTTAGAAATAATCTTACTACTGAAGATAGACCGCTTGGATTATTCCATCCTAATCCCGATTTACACCATATCAAAAAAGAGAATATCGGTTTGATTGAGGTTATGGGTTTGGCTGTACTTCCCTCGAGATTAGTAGGTGAAATAAAATCCATCGAAAAAACTCTGCTTAGCGGTCAAAATCCCGCCGAGGTTTCCGAGATAGCCCACCACGCTAAATGGGCAAACGAGGTTTTAGAAAGACATCCTGAATTAAATAGGGAAAATGCAGAAGACATTTTAAAACAAGAAATTGGTGCTGTTTTCCTCGAGGTTTTAATGGATGCGGGAGTTTTCAAGCGTGACACACAAGG
>JAZONB010000155.1:0-8518 GCA_045654305.1 Acutalibacteraceae bacterium
TCCCTCACGCGGCGTTGCTGCATCAGGGTTTCCCCCATTGTGCAATATCCCCCACTGCTGCCTCCCGTAGGAGTCTGGGCCGTGTCTCAGTCCCAATGTGGCCGTTCAACCTCTCAGTCCGGCTACCAATCGTCGACTTGGTGGGCCGTTACCCCACCAACTATCTAATTGGACGCGAGTCCATCTTACAGCGGATTGCTCCTTTGGTCTATCCGAGATGCCTCGGTTAGACATTATGCGGTATTAGCAGTCGTTTCCAACTGTTGTCCCCCTCTGTAAGGCAGGTTACTCACGCGTTACTCACCCGTCCGCCACTAAGTGTTTCAAGAAAATCCTCTAGCAAGCTAGAATCAAATCAGCGAAACACTCCGTTCGACTTGCATGTGTTAGGCACGCCGCCAGCGTTCGTCCTGAGCCAGGATCAAACTCTCTAAAAAATTATATCTCAACACAAAAGTGCTAAAATCTTCTTAGATAAGCTCTTTAGCTCATTCTTACTTAATGCTGACGCATTAATAATTGTCCTTGATTTATATGATTTCTCATAAGAATCGTCGGGTCCTTATTACTTTTCGTTGTTTAATTTTCAAGGTCCGTTTCGCAGCCTTTTTCAAGGCGCCCGATTATAATACCACACCATTTACCCTTTGTCAACACTTTTTTTAACTTTTTTGCAAAAAATTTTATTATCGTTGTTTTGCCACAAAGCTTGACATTTTTCAATGGTATTTTATGGTCAAATTAACCCCTTTTATTCAACTATCCAATAGATTTCTAAGTTTTACGAGGATTTTCTTCTCAGCACGTGAAACCTGTACCTGCGTCATATTAAGAACTTCGGCAGTTTTACTTTGAGTTAAATGTGAAAAATATCTGCATTTAATAATCTCACGTTCTTTTTCATTGAGGTACTCCAACGCTTGTACTATTACCAATTTCTCGGTTATTTCATCCTCATATCCTACAGTCGGGAGTTCCGTTTCTTTTACGCCCTCATCTGCCTCAAAGGTGAGTGAAACCGTTGGCTGTGATGCGCAAACTGCTTCGGTGATTTCCTCGGGCGTGACACCGATTATCTCAGCTAACTGTGAAACCGTCGGCTCGCATCCGTTCTTTTGTTGAAATCTCGTTTTTTCTCTTGCGATTTTTAATCCTAATTCTTTAACACTTCTTGAAACCTTTACCGCACCTCCATCTCTAAAAAGTCGGCGTACACACCCCATAATAACGGGAACAGCATAGGTAGAAAAGCATAGCCCTCTTTCCTCATCAAAAGCATCGTATGCCTTAACTAAACCCATACAGCCCGATTGATAAAGGTCGTCATATTCAATTCCTTTTCCCGCAAATCGCTTGCATATTGTATGCACAAGTCCTAAATTTTGTTCTATAAATTCCTCGCGTTCCTTTAAATCCTTAACCATTAACGCTTATACGGGGACTGATTTTCTTGACCATCGTAACAGTTGTTCCCTTACCTACTGCAGATGTTACCTTTATGCTGTCCATAAAGCTTTCCATAACTGCAAACCCGAGTCCCGCACGCTCACCGCCAACACTTGTAAACAAAGGCTCCATCGCCTGCTCGACATTAGCAATTCCGCAACCCTTATCCCTGATTTTAATTTTTATTGAATTGTTATCACCAAGCATTGCAGTTATGTAAATTTTTCCGATTATTTGTTCTTTGTATGCATGGACTATACAGTTAGTGACTGCCTCCGAAACCGCAGTTTTAATATCGCTGATTTCCTCTAATGTAGGGTCGAGCTGTGTTGCAAACGCCGAAATGCATGCACGGGCGAAGCTTTCGTTACTCGATTTTGCCAAAAGTGTCATCGTGAATTTGTTGTTTACCTGCATTTTTCTTACCTACTTTCTAATTTTGCTAATCTTTCTATTCCCGCAAGCTTTAGCATTTTATTTATTTGCGGCGGAGCGCCCATAATAGACAGCTCTGCACCCGTTTTAATAAGGTTTCTATAACGCCCCATTACAAGACCTATACCCGAACTGTCCATAAAACTCACATCTTTAAAATCCAAAACAAGCAAGGTTGGCATATTAAGTTCTACTGCATTATCTATCGCCTCTCGCATTTCTTTTGCGGTATGGTGGTCAATATCCCCTGCGAGATACGCAGTTACAACCTCACCCGTAACATTTATTTGTACCGACATCAAAATCCCCCCTAGAAATAAAATAGGACAAGCCTTTTTTACATTGTAAAGGCTTGTCCTTAAAAAGTTTGTCGCAAAAAGTAAACTATATTAATTTTTCTTAAAATACTCCAAAAGCAAAGGTCTTATACTGCCCGCAAGATACAGCGAGCCGAAAACAACCGACGGTTTTCCCTCTGCTAACGCTAATGCTTCCTCTAAACTTTCGGCTGTTTTACATTCACAATACACATTAGCTTTAGCACACAATTCCCCCGCTTTCATTGAACGAGGCATATTAGGTACTGTGACAGCAACAGCAGAGCTACAATATCTTAATGTTAGCTTTAAAACCTCATCAATATTTTTATCTGCCATCATTCCAATTATTGCAACAGGTTTTTCTTTGAATTTTGATAATTCTTTCGCTAACACTAAGGCACCGTCAGGATTGTGTGCGCCGTCAAGCAAAACTAACGGCGAAGAAGAAATCACCTCAAGCCTTGCGGGGAAAAATGTGTTTTTTAGTCCCTCATATATAATGTTATAAGGTATATTAAAACCCGAATTCCTCACAGTTTCAATAGCAACGAGTGAATTTTCAATTTGAAAATCCCCCAAAAGAGAAATTTCGAATTTTTCTCCCCTATATATATAGGTGTTATTATCCGCCTCACACATACTTATGTCGGGTATTATGAGATTTTGAGCCTTTGACTTTATTACATTCAAAGCCTTTTCGGGTTGATTAGGCGTAGTAATTGTAGGACAGTTACGGATTATTCCGCATTTTTCCTCGGCTATTTTTTCGAGTGTATCACCCAATATCTCGGTGTGGTCAAGACCTATCTTGGTAATTACAGTACAGGCTAAGTTTTCTAAAACATTTGTCGCATCAAGTCTTCCGCCGAGACCCGTCTCGCAAACTAAAATATCAATTTTGTTTTCCTTAAAATAAAGAAAGGCTAACGCTGTAATAAACTCAAACTCTGTTAAGGTTACATTAGTATCTATCACACGCTGAGCATAAAAGCACAAATCTTCCTCACTTATAAATTCTCTATTTATTTGAATTCTTTCACGAAAATCGATAATATACGGGGAAATAAAGCTACCTGTTTTATATCCCGCGGTTTTAAATACGCTTGAAACAAAGGCAGTAACCGAGCCTTTGCCGTTAGTTCCCGCAATATGAATTGATTTAAAACTATCCTGCGGATTTCCCAATGCATTCATTACCTTTTTAATTCGGTCTAACCCTGCTGGCAACGAAAAATTCCCTAAGGAATGTATATAATTTAATATTTCGGTATAATTCATTTAAACACCTAACTGTAAATTAAAGGCTGTCAAAAAGACAGCCTTTAAAGTTTATTGCATTTTTTCGATATCGGCAATACTGTCCTCTATCATTTTGATTTTTTCGAGTACCTTTGCAAGGCCTGCTTTTTGCTGTTCGACAAGCTGAGCGGGAGCCTTTGAAACAAAGTTGGGATTGTTAAGCTTCTTTTCAAAGAAATCTTTATCCACATTAGCCTTTTCAAGGTCTTTGTTAAGACGGGCAAGCTCTGCTGTGAAATCTACAAGCTCGTTCATCGGCATATAAACAGTAGCGTCATCGGTTATAACTCTAACCGCTCCCTCGCTTGCGAAATCAGTTCCGATTTCAACATCAGAAGCATATCCCAAACGGCAGATATAAGCAACGCCTGCCTTGAAAGTGTCAGCAAAATCGGTAGCAATCTGCACCTTTGCCTTGCGTGAAGGTGGTACATTCATCTCGGCTCTGCGATTTCTCACAGCCTTGATTACTGCCATTATCTTTTCGAAAGCAGCCTCATCATCATTGAACTTTAATTCTTCGGTGAATTTAGGCCATTCACTTATCATTAAAGCCTCGCCGTTATGAGGTAATGACTGCCAGATTTCCTCGGTAATAAACGGCATAAACGGATGCAGTAATGCCAATGTGTTTGTAAACACATAAACAAGCACGCTTCTTGCGGTGTTTTTGGCTTTTTCATCGTCACCGTTCAAACGGGATTTACAGATTTCAATATACCAGTCGCAGTAAACATCCCAAATAAAGTCATAGAGCTTTTGAACTGCAAGACCTAATTCAAATTTCTCGAGGTTGTCTGTAACCTCAGCAACTAAGGTGTTGTACTTGGAAAGTATCCATTTATCCTCTAATGCCAAATTATCGGTATCAAGAGGTAAAACGCTGTCGCTTTCAAGATTCATTAAGATAAATCTTGCTGCATTCCAAATCTTGTTTGCAAAGTTACGACTTGCCTCTACTCTTTCGGGAATGTAACGCATATCATTTCCGGGGCTGTTACCCGTAGCTAAAGAGAATCTGAGCGCATCTGCGCCGTACTCGGAAATTACCTCTAACGGGTCAACACCGTTACCCAAGGATTTGGACATTTTTCTTCCCTGAGAGTCTCTTACCAAACCGTGGATAAGCACAGTGTTAAATGGCACTTGACCGGTTTGCTCAATTCCTGAGAACATCATTCTCATTACCCAGAAAGGAATTATATCATAACCGGTAACTAAGGTATTTGTAGGATAATAGTGTTTAAGGTCTTCCGTTTCATGAGGCCAGCCAAGTGTTGAGAAAGGCCAAAGAGCTGAAGAAAACCAAGTATCTAAAGTATCGCCGTCTTGGGTTACATTCTTACTGCCACAATGCTCACAAGCAGTAACATCCGTTTTAGAAACGGTAATCTTACCGCAGTCCGCACAATACCAAGCAGGGATTCTGTGTCCCCACCAAAGCTGACGGGAAATACACCAGTCGCGGATATTTTCAAGCCAATGGAAATAAACCTTTTCAAAACGCTGAGGCACAAACTTGGTTTCGCCGTTTTTAACAGCGTCAATAGCAGGGCCTGCAAGAGGTTTCATCTTAACAAACCATTGCTTAGAAACACGAGGCTCAACGCTTGAAGAACAACGGTAGCAAGTACCTACATTGTGTGTATAATCCTCAACCTTAACAAGAGCGCCCTCTGCCTCTAAGTCGGCAACCATAGCTTTTCTTGCCTCATAGCGGTCCATACCTGCATATTTAGGATAATCGGCAACGATTTTTGCATCATCGGTCATTACATTAATAACGGGAAGATTATGACGCAGTCCCACCTCGAAGTCATTAGGGTCGTGAGCAGGGGTAATCTTAACTACACCCGTACCGAAATCCATTTCAACATAATCATCTGCAACAACGGGAATTTCTCTGTGTACCAAAGGAAGAATTAAAGTTTTGCCTACTATATCCTTATAACGCTCATCGTTGGGGTTAACAGCAACTGCGGTATCGCCGAGCAGGGTCTCTGGACGGGTGGTAGCCAATTCCAAGTAACCGCTGCCGTCCTTAAATGGATAGCGCAGATGCCAGAAATGGCCTGCCTGCTCCTCATACTCAACCTCAGCATCGGAGATGGTAGTTTTACAGTGAGGACACCAGTTAATGATACGTTCGCCTCTGTAAATAAGACCCTTTTCATAAAGTCTTACAAATACCTCTTTAACAGCCTCGTTACAGCCCTCGTCAAGTGTAAAACGCTCTCTGTCCCAGTCACAAGACGAACCTAATTTCTTAAGCTGTTCGATAATTCTTCCGCCGTACTGTTTTTTCCAGTCCCAAGCGCGCTCCAAAAATCCTTCTCTGCCTATATCGTCTTTAGTGATGCCCTCAGACTTCATCTTTTCAACAATTTTAGCCTCGGTTGCAATAGATGCGTGGTCGGTACACGGTAACCATAAAGTATCAAACCCTTGCATTCTTTTAAAACGAATGAGGATATCCTGTAATGTATTATCGAGTGCATGTCCCATGTGAAGCTGACCGGTGATATTTGGAGGCGGAATAACTATTGTATAAGTATCCTTATCCTTTTCGCATTTAGCGTGGAAATATTTTCCCTCTAACCAGCCTTTGTAAATTCGGTCTTCAACATCTTTTGGGTCGTATTGTTTGGCAAGTTCCTTAGCCATTATAATCTGTCCCACCTTTGGAAAAATTTAACTGTATTATTTTCACGAAAACTGATAACTATATATTTGTCAGTAAAAAAGCGTTTGCGTTAAACTGACGGAATAGTCGTCTCAACGGAAAATAAATTATTCTAACATAAGTAAAAAGGATTGCTTTTGGCGGAATAATTGTTCCGCCAAAGGCGACTTTTTCTATTATATACACCTTTGTATATTATAGTCAAGAATTAAATATCCAATTTTGCTTGTTCGGCATCCTCACCGTTAGGCTTTTTACTGCCTGCGGCGGGCAAATTTCGTGTTCTGTAACGATGGTCACCGTTAAGCTCACCGTTATAAAGCGATACATCCAAAATTCTTTGACCCTTTTTCTGAGTCATAACAGCGATACCGCCATTATCCTTTGTGGTTTTTGCGGGTATTGCGGCAGTATTAACTATCAACATTCTGCCGTTGGTGGATTTGAGAAGTATCTCGGTTTCTTCGGTTATATGAAGCATTGTGTGCAGTTTATACTTTTCACTGTATGCCTTAATGAGCTTTTTGCGGTTGGTCTTGGTTTCGTATGAAGAAAGCGGAACTTTAGAAATTTTACCGTTTTCAAAAACAAAAATCATAAAGCCCTTATAATCTCTCGTATGAACCATATAAACAGCATTTTCACCTTGGTCAAATTCGAGCTTTGAGGGTATATAATCACCCAGTATACTTGCTTTCGAATCCTCGAATTCAGCCGTTTTGGTTTTGTACACCTGACATTTATCCGAGAAGAATAAAAGTTCTTGTGCATTGTTACTCTCGATTTGCTGAGTAATACTGTCTCCCTCTTTAAGTTTTTGCTCACCGCTCATTCTGAGTGACAGCGGCGTAATTTTCTTAAAGTATCCCTCTTTAGTGAAGAACAAGGTAACGGGAGATTCATCAACCTCTATTTCTACCTCTGAATCAGAAGCCGAAGCATCAGATATTATCTCGGTCTTTCTGTCCTCACCATACTTTTTAGCAACCTCTTCAAGCTCTTTAACGATAATCTTGAGAAGCTTTGTACGGGATTTGAGAACACTTTCCATATTCTCGATTTGCTCGAGCAATGCCTCGATTTCTGCGGTGCGTTTTAAAATGTACTCACGGTTCAAATGACGAAGCTTAATCTCAGCTACATATTCGGCCTGAATTTCATCGATACCGAAACCAATCATCAAGTTTGGCACAACCTGAGCCTCTTCATCGGTTTCACGGACAATTTTAATCGCCTTGTCAATATCGAGTAGGATTTTTTCGAGACCCTGCAGTCTGTGAAGCTTTTCCTGTGCCTTTGAAAGTGAGAAATAAATTCTGCGTTTCACACATTCCTCACGGAATGCTACCCATTCGCCGATGATTTCCTTAACACCCATAACACAGGGCGAGCCTGCTATTAGAATGTTAAAGTTACAAGAAAAGCTATCCTCCAATGTAGTCATTTTAAGGATTTTCCTCATCAGCTTTTCGTGGTCGGCACCACGCTTTAAATCAATGGTGATTTTAAGACCATTGAGGTCGGTTTCATCACGTATGTCATTGATTTCAGTTATCTTTTTAAGTTTAACTAAATCAATTACCTTTTCAATAATAGCCTCAACGGTTGTTGTGGGTGGAATTTCTGTGATTTCAACACAGTTTTCGGATTTATCGTAATGATAAACTCCTCTTACCTTGAAGCTTCCCCTACCCGTTTCGTAGATTTTTTCCATATCAGTTCTGTTATACAAAAGCTGACCGCCTATCGGAAAATCGGGCGCCAAAAGGGTATCTGCAACATTTATGTCCTCATCTTTAATGTAAGCGATAGTAGTTTCGCAAACCTCACGAAGATTAAAAGGACAAATCGAGCTTGCCATTCCTGCCGCAATACCCGTGTTAGCGTTGACCAAAACAGTTGGAAATGTAACAGGAAATAATGTCGGCTCTTTCATCGTGGCGTCATAGTTATCCACAAAGTCAACAGTATCTTTATCAATATCGGCAAAAAGCTCGCTTGCAATCGGAGCTAACTTTGCCTCGGTATAACGTGATGCGGCATAAGCCATATCACGTGAATATGCTTTACCGAATGAGCCTTTTGATGCAACAAATGGATGAAGCAACGCTTGATAGCCCTCGGAAAGTCTAACCATTGTTTCATAAATTGCGGCATCTCCGTGCGGGTTTAACTGCATCGTTCTACCCACAATATTTGCCGATTTAATTGTACCGCCGTTCAAAAGCCCCATATTATACATTGTGTATAATAGCTTTCTGTGTGACGGCTTAAAACCGTCAATTTCAGGAATTGCACGGGAAACTATAACGCTCATAGCATAGGTCATAAAGTT
>JAZONB010000156.1:0-18200 GCA_045654305.1 Acutalibacteraceae bacterium
AAAGATATTAAGTTTTTCGAAATCTTGGAGAGAAATTTTATGGGTATTAACCCTGAAACCCTTTACAGGTGAACTATTCAGCGCATTTTCATATGCCCAATATTCTTCACCTAAAAGTTCTTTCATTCTCTCGGTATATTCATTCGGTAATTGCTTCATTTTTATTCCTCAGAGTTCATTTCTGCATTTAACATACACATTGCAACACTTGTGATAGCGGCGGTTTCGGTGCGTAAAATACGCTTTCCGAGAGAAATAATCTCCCCGCCCATTTCTTTGGCAAGAGCTATTTCGCTTTCTTCGAATCCACCCTCAGAACCGATTAAAATTCCAACCGAGCGGCAGTTTTTAAGTTTTTCAAGAACTCGCGCCGTAGCCACCATTCCCTCCTCATTTTCATAAGGAACAATCAGCAAATCCAATTCGCTTGCCATCTGCAAGGCTTGTTTATACGACAAAACATCAAAAACCTCAGGTATATAATTTCTTTTGCTTTGTTTGGCGGCGCTTTCGGAAATACTCTGCCAGCGCGTCTGTTTTGCTCTTGCCTTTTTATCGTCGAGTTTCACAACGCAATGCTTCATCCCTACAGGCACAATTCCAAAAACGCCGAGTTCAACGCATTTTTGAATAATGTATTCCATTTTGTCTCCCTTAGGCAGGCCCTGAAACAGATATATTTTAACGGGAAGCTCGGTATCGGTATAATCCTCCTCAAGAATTTCCAAGGACACAGCATCATCAAAAAAGCTGTCAATACGGCATAAATCACTTTTGCCCCCACAGCTTATAAGGCAGGTATCCCCTATCTCCATCCTGAGAACATTTTTTATATGATTATAATCTGTTCCGTCAATTATGTAATGTGAGTTTTGGCGGTTTTTTTCATCAGCAAAAAAATTAAACATAAGTCCCCAACCTTTAAAAAAATTTTTGATAACCGTTTTACCACACAAACGGTATCAAACGGTATTTTACCTTCTGCTTATACTCTCGATAACCTCTAAGCTCTTTTTCCAAAAATTCTTCTTCATTTTTTATGCGTTTAGCAATTATAAACGGATAGGCAAGAAAAATTAAAAACGCATATACCGAGCCAAGAACTAAGGGCATCGATAAAAACAAAAACAATGTTACGCTGTACATAGGGTGTCTGACGAGAGCATATAATCCCGTGTCAATAACCCTTTGATTTTCCTGCACCTCAATAGTGCGGCTAAGGTATGTATTTTCTCTTAGTACCTCCGCATAAAGAATATACGCTAAAAGAAAAACGGCAGACGCCGAAATAATAACGCTTTTCGGCAGCATATACCACTTGAACCGAACTCCCAATCCTGCAACAACAAAGCCCGTTAAAAACATAAGAGCGCTCAGCTTAACAACCTCGTCTTGTTCCTTTTGTTTTTCTTTGGCGTTGAGCCTTTTTCTTAGCAGTTCAGGATTTTTTAACATCATCACAACCCCTGCCAAAAACATAGGCACAAACAAAATCCCCATTAACAGCCATCCGCCAAAAAACGATAAAGTTCCTGCGGGTAAAAATATTAACAAAGCAAGCAAAATAACGCCTAACAAAAATTTGGTTATTGCTTCTATAAACAATTTTGCCGTCACAATACCACCGCCGATTTACTTTTCTGTTTTAATAATACCATTTTTTGTTCTCTAAATCTACAACATTTTTTAAAATCCCTATCTTATTTAAAAAACCAAAAAAACTATAATTTACTATTTGAAATTCACGAGATTTATGGTATAATCTATTATGTATATTTATGTTTAAATGAATTTGGAATGGTAACGCTATGGAAAATAAAAATGAAATGCAACAAAACAATATAATTTGCGGCAGAAATCCCGTTTTGGAAGCAGTACGCTCAGGCAGAGAAATCGACCGTCTTTTGGTTGCCCATGGGGTTAGCGGCGGCTCAGTTACAGCTATTATTGCCAAATGCAATGCAAAAGGCATTTTAATAAAAGAAATAAGTCCCCAAAAGCTTGACTACTATTGCGGCGGTGCAAATCACCAAGGCGTTGCAGTTATGTTTGCCTCACAGGAATATGCAACAGTAGAGGAAATTTTAGATGTCGCAAAAAGCCGCAACGAAAAGCCTTTTATAATCGTTTGCGATGAAATAGAGGACCCACACAACTTAGGTGCCATTATAAGAACAGCAGAAGCCTCAGGCGTGCACGGGATTATTATCCCCAAAAGACGTAGTGCTTCTCTTAACGCTACCGTTGCAAAATCAGCAAGCGGTGCACTTGAATATATGAAGGTTGCCCGTGTTACCAATATTCCATCCACCATCGAACAACTTAAAGAAAACGGAGTTTGGGTGATGGGAGCCGATATGGACGGCGAGGATTATGCAAACATAGATTTCGACCTGCCCGTAGCGTTGGTAATAGGAAATGAGGGCAAGGGTATCGGTACTCTTACCTCTAAAAAGTGCGACAGAATTATAAGTCTGCCGATGCTCGGCAAAATTAATTCTCTTAACGCTTCCGTTGCGGCGGGTGTGCTTATGTATGAAGTTGTAAACAAAAGGAGATTAAAATGATCCGGGAAATCAAAAAAGACAACTCCCCTGAATTTGACAGTAAAGAATTCGGGCAAGGCGACTTCCGCCACCCCGATGCTTTAACAGCTGATGAAATACTTAAAACCGATTCGGAAATCTCTTCTCCCCGTTCAGCGTTAGACTCCTTGCTCAAAAAGGTTACAAGCGCATCTTTAGAGGAAACGGTTGCGCAACCCGAAAAGGTGTCTGCTGAACCACAAGAACAGCCTTTGCAAAATGTTGTTGAAAAAAAGGAACAGACAAAGCCTCAAAAAAGCCTTTTGGATAAGTGCTTGCCATATATTTTAGACGAAAACGGCAACGATACCACCCAGAATGAAAAGCCCTTGTACGAATTGGCATCTGTCGCTGAAATTTTGAGGGAAGACAGTAATCGCACCTTGGAAAAGTTATCTAAGGAATACGGTATTTCCTTTGAAGGTATTTCAGAAATTGCCGAAGAAACGGTTGATGTTCCTAAGGTTGTCGAGGTTCAAAAAGAACCTGAAACAAAGGTTGTAAAGCCACAACACATTGCCGAATCCACTGAACCTAAAATACCCGTTATTTCGGATATAGATATAAATGATTCTCCGTTTTACAATATAGAAAGCAAATCTAAAACGGATAATCAAACAATAACCTTTACCCCTATAAACGACAGCGAGAAAAATGCATCTAAAATTGTTATCAGTTCACATACAAGACCTATCGACTTTACAGGCGAGCTTCTTAAAGTGAGCGACGTTACTCCCACCGAAACCGAGGAAGTACAGCTTGAAAAAAGCGAATTTGAGGAATTCGTTCCAAAACAGGAATACATAGATTATAAATCAGGTAAAGCTTTACTTAAATCCTTTGCAAGAGAAAAGAAAGGTGCATTTTTCACAATGTGGGGAAGCATTTTGCTAACCCTTTTAACCTGCTTTTTCGCTCTCCCTTTTATGTCAAATGTCATATTGACCCACACAAAGACTACTATGATTATCACGTCGGTGCTTACTTTGGTGGTAATGATTTTGAATTTTAAAAGCTTTGCAGAGTTTGGTAAAATATTCTGTCGTTCATCAAATAGCGGTATCAACTCAAGTCTTGCTGCGCTAAGCGTTGCTCTTTATTCCGTTTTTGGAATTATTAAAGGAGAAATTGTACTTTATATGCAAATTTTACTCCTTATCATATTATCCTTTAACAGCATTAAAAACTTTATAACTGTTTCGGCAAAGCTTCGTTCCTTTAAACAAATCTTTAATACACAACCAAAAAATGCGCTAACCTTAATAAACGACCCCGCCATAACAATGGCTATGACAAAAGGCGCGGTTGAGGGAGAAACCTTGATAGCCTGTGCTCAGCAAACAGAGTTGGCAGAGGATTTTATAAAACACTATTCATTCGGCACATTCCTTAACGGAAAAGCCAATATTATTACTGCCATTTCCCTTTTACTTGCAGTTTTAACAGGCATTGTGGCATCGATTTTTTATCATGGTATATTATACGGATTCTACTCTGCCGCCGCAGTGCTTTGCCTTGCGGCATTACCTTCAATTTTCTTAATTGATGCCTTACCGCTATATCACAGTGCAAAGAAACTCGCAAGCAAGGGCGCTATGATAGCAGGAAAAACGGCAGCCGAATTCATCGAAGAAGCAAATGCTGTGGTAATCAATGCTAAGGACATTTTCCCGTCCGGCACAGTAACACTTCATCAAATGAAGGTGCTTTCCGACAACAACTTAGAAGATATAATTTTAAGAGCCGCGTCTTTAACAGAAGCGATGCAAAGTCCTTTAGCACCTATATTCAAAAAAATCGCAGGAAACAGTAACATTACCGTTTTCCCCGATTCCGATACTGTGAAATACGAAGAAACTTTGGGAATTTCCGGTTGGGTTGATAACCGTCTTTTGTTTATCGGCAACCGCACCCTTATGGAAGCTCACTCAATTGCAGTACCCGACGTGGAATTAGACCGCAAAATTTTAAGGCAAGGCTTCTTCCCCGTTTATGTTGCAAGCGGTAACAAGGCTTGCGCTCTGTTAATTATCAGATACGATGTTAATACCGAGGTTTCCAAGGAGCTTCGCCGACTGACCAACAGCGGTGTCACCGTACTTGTTAAGACCTCTGACCCGAATATCACAGAACAAATGGTTTGTGACTATTTAGGACTTTATGATGACACTGTCAAGGTTATGAGCTCGGCGGGATGCCACATATATGTGAATACCACCGCTCCCGTTAAATCGGTTTCCACAGCGGCGGCATTTAAAAATAACCCCACCGCATTACCCGCAATTCTAAACTGTGCAAGCAAAATCAAACGTTCAAACATTATTTTAACCGTAGCATATATTATCTTTGCGGTTTTGGGAATTCTATTATTTACCTACTCATCTTTTGGAGGCTCGGGTAGTCTTTTAGCAGATACCACCGTACTGATTTACAGTTTAGCTTCCACAGTTATAACATATTTACTCTATATTACTCAAAAGCCATAGGAGGAAAACCTAATGAGTGAAAAGAAAAAGTTTTATATTACTACCGCTATCGCCTACGCTTCGAGCAAGCCTCACATAGGCAACGCTTATGACATTGTTTTGGCCGATATGATTGCCCGCTACAAAAAGCAGATGGGCTTTGATGTTTACTTGATGACAGGCTCGGACGAACACGGTCAGAAAATCGAAGAAAAGGCAAAGGCTCAGGGCATTTCCCCTAAGGAATATGTTGATAATGCCGCAAGCACAATTAAAGCTGTTTGGGATAGCCTTAACACCGACTATGATAAGTTTATCCGCACTACTGACAGCGACCACGAAAAGGCTGTGCAGAGAATATTTACTAAGCTTTATGAGCAAGGTGATATTTACAAAAGTACCTACGAGGGTAAATACTGTGTGCCTTGCGAATCATTTTATACCGAGTCACAGTTAGTAGACGGCAAATGCCCCGACTGTGGAAGAGAGGTTATTGACTCTAAGGAAGAGGCATTTTTCTTAAGACTCAGCAAATATCAAGACCGCCTTTTGAAGCATTTTGAGGAAAATCCCGATTTCATTAAACCCGAATCCCGTAAAAACGAGATGATTAACAACTTTTTAAAACCCGGACTTAACGACCTTTGTGTTTCCCGTTCATCCTTTAAATGGGGCGTGCCCGTAGAGTTTGACGATAATCATGTTATATATGTATGGATAGACGCGCTTTCTAACTATATAACAGGTATCGGTTATAACCCCGATGGCAGCACAGATAAATTCGAAGCTCTTTGGCCTGCAGATTTGCACGTTATTGGAAAAGATATTGTCCGTTTCCACACCATTTATTGGCCTATTATTTTAATGGCTTTGGGACTACCTTTACCAAAACAGGTTTTAGGGCATCCTTGGGTGCTTGTGGGTGAAGACAAAATGAGTAAATCAAAGGGTAATGTGGTTTACGCTGACGAACTCGCAAAACGTTTCGGTGCAGACGCTGTACGCTACTATCTCCTTTCTCAGATGCCATTTGCAAATGACGGTACATTCACCTATGAAAGCTTTATAAATGTATTCAATACAGACCTTGCAAACACTATCGGTAACCTTGTGAGCCGTACTATTGCTATGACCAAAAAGTATTTTGGCGGTACTGTTGTCAGACACGAAATCACCGAGGAGCTTGATAAGGAATTATTTGCATTTGCTAAGGAAAGCATAGAAAAATACCACAAATGTATGGACGCATACCTTAATGCTGACGCCTGCTCTCAAGTTTTAGACCTTGCAAAGCGTTGCAATAAGTATATTGATGAAACTATGCCTTGGGCGCTTGCAAAGGACGAAAGCAAATCAGAGCGTCTTAACGATGTGCTTTATAATCTGCTTGACTTAATTAAGATAATCGGTACACTTTTAAAGCCCGTTATGCCCGAAATTGCACAAAAAATTGCAGGCGATAATGTAAGCGAGGAATTAAGAATTGCCGACAGTTATTCGCCCGAAGAATCTCCCAACCTCTTCCCACGTTTAGATGCAGAAAAGGTTTTAGCAGAAATTGCAGCCGAAATTGAAGCCAAGACCGAAAAGAAAGAGGAAATTGAGGGTATTGCCCAAATCGGTATTGAAGATTTTGCAAAGGTTGAGCTTAAAGCTGCAAAAATCACTGCTTGCGAGCCTATCCCAAAAGCCAAAAAGCTTTTGAAACTCACCCTTAATGACGGTACTGACACTCCAAGAACAGTAGCATCGGGTATTGCTAAATGGTATAAGCCCGAGGATTTAATCGGACATACCGTTATTGTGGTTTCAAACCTCAAACCCGCTAAGCTTTGCGGTGTAGAGTCAAACGGTATGATTTTAGCCGCCGACTGTGCTGAGGACGATGTAAAGGTCATCTTTATTGACGGCGTTCCGGAAGGCAGCAAAATCAGATAATGGATACATTAGATTTTTCACCTTTAAAGGAAAGGCTGATATTTGACAGTCACGCCCACTATGACGATGAACGCTTTTTAGAGTTTGGTGATGATTTATATTCTGAGCTTTCAAAAAGCGTTGCCGGAATTATAACCTGTGGCTGTGATTTCGATTCAAACAAAGCGGCTCAAAGCTTAGCCCGAAAATATGATTTTGTTTATTTCGCCGCAGGTATTCATCCTGGAAACGTTGACTGTATCGGAAATATGCCCGTTAACAAAGCTATGGAAAAAATTGCCGAATTTTGCCAAGATAAAAAATGTATCGGCATAGGTGAAATCGGGTTAGACTATTATTGGACACAGGACAATATACCGCTTCAAAAACAAATTTTTTCTGCTCAATTAGATTTAAGTAAAGGCTTAAATTTGCCTGTTATTGTGCATGACCGTGACGCCCACGCCGACACTCTTGAAATGTTAAAAACGTACAAGCCAAGCGGTGTTGTGCACAGTTTTTCGGGCAGTGTAGAAATGGCGAGAGAGCTTTTTAAAATAGGTATGTACATCGGCATTAGCGGAGTTATAACATTTAAAAATGCAAAAAAGCTTCCTGAGGTTGTAAAGGAAATGCCTCTTGACCGATTTTTACTTGAAACCGATGCACCGTATTTAGCACCTGTTCCTTTCAGAGGCAAAATCAACAATTCCTCTCTCATATATTATTCTGCCCAAAAAATCGGCGAAATAAAAGGTATTTCTGCCGAGGCTGTGTTAAATCATGCCTTGGAAAATACTAAAAGACTTTACAAAATTTAAAACATTAACTTAAAGTATAAATCACCCCGTAAAACAGATAATATCTGTGAAAGCGGGGTGATTTTCAATGGATAAGAACAACAACAATCAGTTCGACCAGAACAGAAATAATCAGAACAAAAACGAACAGAATAGAAATGACCAAAACAGAAACAATCAGAACAAAAACGAGCAAAACAAAAACGAGCAGAACAAAAGAAACAACGATAGCAAATAAAATTTAAGATTTAAGGGCAGAGGTAAAAATCTCTGCCCTTATTTTTTAAAATAATTTGAGGTTTAAGACTTTTTTCTCGCATTTTTTCACTTTAATTATAATATACTTTTATATGGATATTAACTCCAAAGGATTAAACAGAAAGGTGAACTAATAATGAATGATTTTTGCCCAGAGGGTCTTAAAACCGAAAAAAAGAGAAGTTTAATAACCACAGCGCTTTTAGCAGAAGCCAAAGTACAGCAAACTGTATTGGAAGCGCCTGTTATTATGTGTGACGCCTCACATAATCTTATTGTGAATTTAGGCTGTATGAGAGGTATAATACCGAGAGAAGAGGGCGCGTTGGGTATTTCTGACGGCACTACGAGAGATATTGCGCTTATATCCCGTGTTGGAAAACCTGTAAGCTTTGTGGTGACAGATTTTTGCGAGGATAAAAACGGGAAGCCTTATGCCCTGCTTTCTCGTAAAACCGCACAAAACCTTTGCCTTGATTATCTTTTAAAAGAAAAAAGCGTGGGCGATATTATAGACGCCAAGATAACCCATTTTGAAAGTTTTGGCGCGTTTTGTGATATTGGGTGCGGAAATATTGCCTTGCTTCCCATTGATGCTATATCAGTTTCGAGAATATCCCACCCAAAAGACCGCTTTTATCTCGGAGAAAATATTAAAGCAGTAATTAAAAATGTTGCACCTGATGGCAAAATCACCCTATCACATAAGGAATTGTTGGGAACTTGGGAAGAAAACGCCTGCCTTTTCGCTCCCGGTCAGACCGTAACAGGCGTAGTTAGAAGTGTGGAAGATTACGGTATTTTTGTTGAAATAGCACCGAATTTAGCAGGTCTTGCAGAGCCAAGAAGCAATACCTTAGTAGGTCAGCAAGCAAGCGTTTACATTAAAAGCATTATCCCCGAAAAGATGAAAATAAAGCTTATAATTATTGATAGCTTTGATACTGGATACACGCCACAGCTTAAATATTTTTATAAGGGCGACAGCATTTCCGAGTGGGATTATTCCCCAAAAGACTGCAATAAGCAAATAACAACCAAATTTTGCGGATAACAATTTCGTAGGGGACGGCGCCCTCGACGTCCCGTTAAAAACAATTTAAGGACTCAAGTGTTAACCTTGAGTCCTTTTTAGTTAGTGTTTATTAAATAGTTTTAACTGTTCTGCGTTTGGTAATTGTTTGAAGAACAAGAACAAAGCCCACAAGCGATATACCAATAATATCAGTAACAATACCCGGATAGATTAGTAGGAGTCCTCCAACAGCAGATATAATACGCTCGTACCACGCCATACGGTTAAGGAAGAAGCCTTCAAGCGCGGCAGACACACCAAATATACCAACAAATGAGGTAATGCAGATTAAGACAACCTCTAAAAATTCTGTATCAACAAAAAGCATTGCAGGGTTTAGTGCGAACACATAAGGAACTATAAATGCGCCGATTGCAAGTTTGGTTGCAGTGAATGCGGTTTTCATTGGATTGGCCTGAGCTATAGCCGCGCCCGCGTAAGCCGCAAGGGCAACAGGTGGGGTAAGGTCAGCAACAATACCAAAATAGAAAACGAAGAAATGCGCCGCTATATCGGGCACGCCCATTTTAATAAGAATTGGAGCGCAGGTTGCCGCCATGATACAGTAGTTTGCAGTTGTAGGTACGCCCATTCCAAGAACGATACAGCAAAGCATTGTTAAGAAAAGTGCAATAATAACCTGATTTCCTGCAATAGCCACAATACCGTTAATAATAATATTAGCAAGGCCTGTCATAGTAATAGTACCTGCAATAATACCTGCTACACCACAGGCTACCGCAACAGTAATCATACCCTGCCCGCCTGCGGCAAGTGCTTCAAACATGCGTTTAAATGAAATACGGTTTTCCTTATTGAAGAAGCCTACCACAATCGTTGCAATAATCGCGATAGCAGCAGCATAGGCAATAGACCTTGAGCCTGAGCCTACCAAAGCAATCAAAATAACCAAGGGCAAAAGGAGATAGGACTGCTTCAAAAGGGGTAAGAACTTCGGCAATTCATCTTTAGTAAGACCGCGAAGACCCTCTTTTTTAGCCTCTAAATGAACGGTAATAAATACACCCAAAAAATAAAGTGCTGCGGGTAAAATAGCGCGAACAACAATGTTACTGTACGGTACACCGATATTTTCTGCCATAAGGAATGCTGCCGCACCCATAATCGGTGGCATAATCTGACCGCCGGTTGATGCTGAAGCCTCAGCCGCAGCAGCAAATTCGGGCTTGTAACCTGTTTTTTTCATAAGCGGAATAGTAACCGAACCTGAGCCTACAGTGTTAGCAACCGATGAGCCGGAAACCATACCCTCCATCGCACTTGCCACAACTGCAACCTTTGCAGGACCGCCCGAGAATCCACCAACAACCGAGTTGGCTATCTTAATAAAGAAATCAGCGATTCCTGTTCTTTCAAGGAATGCACCAAAAATAATAAAAATTGCGATGAACTTAGCGCAAGTATTAATGGGAACAGATAGAATACCTGCCGTTGTGGAATAAAACAACTGACTTACAAGAGTTTCAATTCTTCTCACAATATCAGGATTTGGGAGTCCCCAACAAATTGCATACACAATAAATGAACCTGCAACAATAAGTATGGGAAGACCCACACATCTGCGACAAAGCTCGAAAAGGCAAAGAATGCCTATTGCACCAATGATTATCTGATGTGTTTCAAAGTTTCTGCCCTGCTTAATAATGGTTAAAGCGTCAAAAGTGTAATAAAAGAATGAACTCGAACCTAAAGCCATTAAAATGACATCATACCAAGGCATAAAATTAACCTTTTGCTCACCCTTTTTAAGAGGATAAATCAAATAACCTGCAAGAACAATTGAACCCATAAAACTTGAAAGTATTATCTCTTGCGGCCAAGTTGCAAAAAATGTTACATATACACAAAACAGAGAAAACAAAGCTAAAATGCAATTCACAACAATTTTTGGAGTTCCTTGCCAAATTCGTGTGTTTGATTCTCTGTCAAATTTTTTCATTACCGCATCCAAATCCATAGGTTCCTGAGATTCGGGTGCTTTTTTCTTTACTAATAACAAAAAATTCAACCTTTCTTTAAAACATCAAAATAGCTGCGACTAAAACTGCCGCAGCTATTTTTCAACTTAACGACTTTAAGTTTAATTATTTAGTAGCTACTTCAATGCCCTTTTCCTTGAAATACTTAGCTGCTCCTGCATGGAAAGGAACTGTAAGACCTTCGGTTGCATTTTGGAGACTGAGTTCTGCACCCTTTGCGTGTTCCTTTGTAATAGCATCAATATTGTCGAATATTGCTTTTGTGATTTTATAAACGTCGTTTTCAGTAGCATCCGCACTTACGATTAATGTAGCCTTAACTGTAACAGTTGTAACTTCCTTATCTTGATTGTTATATGAGTTTGCAGGAATCTTATATACAGAATAGAAAGTATTATCCTTCATAAGCTTTTGTGCGATATCACCGTCAATAGGAACTATTCTGGTTTTTGCATTAGTCATACAAAGCTCGGTGATAGCAGGAGTCGGAGCGCCTGCAACGATGAATGCAGCATCAATTTTGCCGTCTTTTAAAGCATCTGCACTCTGGTCGAAGTTCTGATACTGGGGATTAATATCCTTTTCGGTAAGTCCTGCTGCACCAAGAATATCAATTGCGTTGAAATAAACACCTGAACCGGGAGCGCCGATAGAAACCTTCTTACCTTTAAGGTCGGCAACAGATTTAACATTAGGATTTGTAGTTACAAGTTGAACTGCCTCAGCATATAAACCTGCAACTGTACGGAAAGTATCAATTTTACCGTCTGTCTCAAAAGCACGTGTGCCGTTCCAAGCATAGTGCATAACATCAGACTGAACAGTACCTAACTGATAGTCGTTAACATCAATACCCTGAATGTTGTCCTTAGAACCGCCTGTAGAAACAGCGTTAACGCTGATACCTGCGTTGTTCTTTATGTATTGACCGATAACACCGCCGTATGCATAATATGTACCTGTGGGACTACCTGTGCCCATTGCCATTGCTGTAGCACCTTGAGGCTCAGCATCGCTGCTTGTTGCTGCATTACCGCATGCAGCCAAAGAAAGCACCAAAATTATTGATAGTACAATTGCTAATATTTTTTTCATTATAAAATCCTCCGTAAATTTATTATAAAATGTTATTATTAATATTATAATCTAAAATCTATATTTTTTCAAGTAAAAATTATTCAAAAATCCGAAGCTTTGTTTAAAACGATTAAAGGACTCGTAAAAAAAAATTCCGAGTCCTTTTTATTCCGTATAATAAAAAACAGCGCTATGCAAATGCATAGCGCTGTTCAAAGTTTAAGATTAGTTACCAAACTTAGCAACGTTAAGTTTTACACCAGGGCCCATTGTGGTAGCGATAGTGCAAGACTTAATGTACTGACCCTTAGTAGCAGCAGGCTTAGCCTTGATGATGGCACCCATAAGAGCATCGAAGTTCTCCTTGAGCTTTTCGCCACCGAAAGAAACCTTACCGATAGGGCAGTGAATGATGTTTGTCTTGTCAAGACGGTACTCAATCTTACCAGCTTTTGCTTCGGTAACAGCCTTAGCAACATCAGGTGTAACGGTACCAGCCTTAGGAGTAGGCATTAAGCCACGAGGACCTAAAACCTTACCAAGACGACCTACAACGCCCATCATATCGGGTGTTGCGATAACAACATCAAAATCTAACCAGTTTTCGTTCTGGATTTTAGCAACCATTTCCTCTGCTCCAACAAAATCAGAGCCAGCCTCCTCAGCTGCTTTTGCGTTGTCGCCCTTAGCAATAACAAGGGTTCTAACCTTTTTACCTGTTCCGTTAGGAAGAACTACGGCGCCGCGAACCTGTTGGTCAGCGTGACGAGAGTCTACACCTAAGCGAACATGAATTTCAACCGTTTCATCGAATTTAGCAGTACCGGTCTTAACAGCAACCTCAACTGCTTCTTCTACATCGTAAAGCTTACCGGTTTCAATAAGCTTTGCGCTTTCATTATACTTTTTTCCGTGTTTCATTGTTGACCTCCCAATAAGTGGTTAAATCGGAATTTTCCTCCCACAAGAGAGAACTAATCGACTACTTCTACGCCCATGCTGCGAGCTGTACCAGCTATCATACTCATAGCGGTTTCAATGCTAGCTGCATTAAGGTCGGGCATTTTGGTTTCAGCAATCTTCTGTATCTGCTCTTTGGTAATCTTGGCAACCTTTGTTTTGTTAGGTGTGCCGGAAGCACTCTCGATGCCGCAAGCCTTTTTAATAAGAACAGCTGCGGGTGGAGTTTTGGTGATAAAGCTAAAAGAACGGTCTGCGTAAACAGTGATGATTACAGGGATAATAAGACCTACATCATTCTTTGTTCTTTCGTTAAACTCCTTAGTGAACGCCATAATATTAACGCCGTGCTGACCGAGTGCAGGACCTACCGGGGGAGCCGGTGTAGCCTTACCTGCAGGGATTTGAAGCTTAATGTAACCTGTGATTTTTTGAGCCATTTGTTTGCACCTCCATTATTCGTGGTAACAGCGTTTTAAAAAAACGCCTGGCGGAACGGTCATATTCCGTCCCTCCCACCGTGACACTAAATACCCAGTGTCTGGGGTTGGCAAAAATTTGCCTAATAATCTAAGCATTTCTGCTGATTAACAAATTATTCTTCGGAAATTGAAATCTGGTCAAGCTCAAGCTCAACGGGTGTTTCTCTTCCGAACATAGAAAGAACTACGCATACGTTATTGTTAGCTGTGTCAACAGTTTTAACAACACCGCTGTAGCCCTCAAGAGGACCGCTGATAATCTTAACAGTATCGCCCTCTTTGTAGCCTACTTCAACGCTGTGCTTTTCAACGCCTAAAGCGGCAACCTCATCTTCTGTGAGGGGGACCGGCTTGGAAGCGGGTCCTACAAATCCTGTACAGCCACGAATGTTTCTTACAACATACCAACTGTCATCAGTTACTATCATTTTAATAAGAACGTAACCGGGGAATATTTTGCGTTCAACCTCACGCTTTTTGTCTTCCTTAATTTCGGTAACTGTTTCGGTAGGAATTCTGATATCCTGAATAAGGTCTTGCATACCACGGCTTTCAACCATAGTTGCAAGGTCACTTGCTACCTTGTTTTCATATCCTGAATAGGTATGTACTACATACCATTTTGCTCCAGACATATTAAACACCTAAAATCAAAGAGAGAAGCTTAGCAAGACCAAAGTCGATAGCCCAGATTAATGCACCGATAACAAGGCAGATGATAAGAACAATAAGTGTGTTCTTTTGAACATCCTTCCAACCGGGCCAAACAATTTTCTTAACTTCACTCTTATAATCCCTGAAGAAACGAACTATACGCTTAAAGATGGTAAGCTTTGCACCCTTTGATGCCGCAACCTCTAAATAGTCATCTACTAAAAGATGAGCAGTGGCAGCAATAGCGAAAAGGAACAGCGCAATAGCAGTTATAAGTACAAAAGGAGCATACTCAACCTTTGTAATGTTTGCTATGGGACGGTAATCTACAAACTTGCCTGCAGATGAAAGTGCAATAACAAGCATATAGATTGCTGTAACCCAACCGAATCCTGCAGCAGCATAACGAAGCTTCTTAGACTTAAAGGATAGTCCTGCAAAAGCAGCTCCTAAAACAGTTAACCAGAAGTTCAAAAGGATATGAGTGGACTTTGCTAAAGTTATTTTAGCACCGCCAATCTCAACCTTAGAACCGAAGCCTAACTGCGCTCCAACCAAAGTAGCTGTCTCGCCGCCTGTTGTAATAGCAGCAAAATCAGTGAAGAAGAGAACTACCGAACCTAACCCGAAAACAATTGCTAATATCCAGCAAATTTTATTTAAAGTTTTCATTAGTTCTGCCTCCTACTTTGTTTCCTTGTGAAGGGTGTGCTTCTTACAGAATCTGCAGTACTTATTCATCTCAAGCCTGTCGGGGTCATTCTTCTTATTTTTCATTGTGTTGTAGTTGCGTTGTTTGCACTCTGTGCAAGCTAAAGTGATTTTAACTCTCATAACGGCACCTCCCGCTTTACGGAAATTATTTTTGCTTTTACTCTAATAAATGTAAAAGTAAAGCCTCCCTCTGTGGGTGAAATTTTGCGCCGTGCGCTACATATAGCTAGCGCGCGAAAGCACTACACAAAATACAGTATCAACCCAATTTTCAAAAAATCTTTACAAAAAAAAAGACCTTTCAGAGGTGAAAGTATTATAACACAGTCACCCCTAATAGTCAAGGCTTTTTTAATCTTATTTTATATTTTTCCACATTTTGCCCAAGCCCTGAAACATATTCTTTTAAAAAGACTAAAAGGTGTGTTTTTATGTTTGAACTTTTACTTAGACTTGCCACCAGTATTTATTATTTTGCGCTTCACGTAACAAGCAACGGTTCATTCCCTCCCCCGCTTAGCGCCGCCGAGGAAAGAGAACTTTTAGAAAAAAGCCACAATGGTGATATGGACGCCAGAAACAAACTTGTTGAACACAATTTAAGACTTGTAGCTCATATTGTGAAAAAGTATTACACCACGGGTGCCGAACAAGACGACCTTATTTCCATTGGAACTATAGGACTTATAAAATCGGTATCAACCTTTAAGCCCGATAAAAAGATAAGGCTTGCCACCTATGCCGCTCGTTGTATCGAAAATGAAATTTTAATGTTTTTCAGAAATATCCGCAAATCATCCCAGGATATTCCCTTTTCCGAGCCTATAGATACCGACAAGGACGGTAACGCCCTTACCCTTATTGACACCATTTCCGATAAACAGGATATTGCAGAAGAGATAGATTTAAAGATGAAACTTGAAAAACTGCAAAAAATAATCCCCGACACCCTAACAAAGCGCGAAATCGAAATTATAACTATGCGGTACGGCTTGGGTGGTACAAATGAATATACACAAAACGAAATAGCCAAAAAGTTAAATATATCGCGCAGTTATGTGTCGAGAATAGAAAAAGCCGCACTTCTTAAACTTAGAAAAAAATTTGATGAGTAAATACTTGAAATCTTTGACAAAGGAGCTATAATTATATAGATTACTGAAATAAAGGATTTTTAATATGTTATTAAAAGAAAAGTTGAGGCGCAATTTAATTGGTGACCGCAACTTCTATAAAAAAGTTATAATAATTTTAATTCCTATCATTATCCAAAACACCGTAACACACGTTGTGAATTTGGTGGATAACATAATGGTAGGAAGCGTCGGCACTCTCGAAATGTCGGCGGTGGCAATTGTTAACCAATTGCTTTTTGTGTTTAATCTTTGCATTTTTGGCGGTCTTGCGGGTGCCGGTATTTTCACTTCTCAATTCGCAGGCGCTAAGGACACTGAGGGAATAAAGCATTCCTTTAGAATGAAAATATATATTGCCCTTAGTGTTTGTTTAATAGCAATTGCCGTTTTTACTATTATACCAAAAGCCTTAATCGGTATATATATTTCAGAAAACACTTCCCCCGTGGAAGCCTCAAAAACACTCGGGTTTGGACTAAATTACCTTTATATAATGTTATTTGGACTCATCCCCTTTGCAGTTTCTCAAATTTACGGAAGCACCTTAAGAGAAATGGGCGAAACAAAGCTTCCAATGATAGCCAGCGTATGGGCAATCGGTATAAATATTGTATTTAACTATATTTTGATATTCGGTAACGAAGGTCTTGCCTTTTTACCATTTGCGCCTTTAGGTGTTGTGGGTGCCGCAATTGCCACATCTCTTTCGAGATATGTGGAAATGCTTATAATATTAGTCTGCGTTCACAAAAACAGTTCAAAATACCCCTTTATTAAAAACATATACAAAAGCGTGAAAGTACCGTTTTCTCTTTGCTGTGATATTTTGAAAAAAGGCGTGCCCTTGCTTTTTAACGAATTTTTATGGTCATTCGGTATGGCTTTTCTTATGCAATGTTATTCTGTCAGAGGTATTGAGGTTGTGGCTTCAACCAATATAGCTTCCACGGTAGGAAATATGTTTAACGTTGTTTATTTTTCAATAGGCGCCGCCATTTCGATAATGTGTGGTCAGGATTTGGGAGCCGGAAAACTCGAAAAAGCAAAAACAACGGTTTGGCGGTTATTATTTCTTTCGATAGTTTCTTGTTTAATCATAGGACTGTTACTTTTATCTGTTTCAACGGTTATTCCTATGATTTACAACACAACCGAAACAGTTCGCGCACTTGCTACTCAACTTTTATGCATAATCGCCATACTTATGCCGGTTAACGCTTTTTGTCACGGTTGTTATTTTGCAATGCGTTCGGGCGGAAAAACTATTATAACCATGATTTTTGACAGTGGATTTATATGGCTTATAAGTTGCCCCACAGCATATATAATCGCTCACTTTACAAATCTTAATATCATACCATTTTACTTTGCAGTTAGCAGTATAGAAATTATTAAATCCATCATATCCGGTATACTCATAAAAAAAGGATTTTGGATTAACAATATCGTAGCAAAAAAGGATTAAAAAATGACAGATAAACTAAAATACTTTAAAAAAGGACTTAAAGATGGTATACCCATAGCACTCGGATATTTTGCCGTTTCGTTCACCCTAGGCATAATGGCTGAAAAAAATGGTCTTTTGCCGTTACAGGCAATGCTGACCGCCGCATTAACCAATGCGTCGGCAGGAGGTTTTGCGGGTTTTGAGCTTATGGGCGCAAATGCACCGTACTGGCAGATGGCTTTAATGCAGCTCGTCGTTAACGCAAGGTATCTGCTTATGTCCTGTGCGCTCAGTCAAAAATTCGCGCCCTCTACCCCGCTTTTGCACAGAAGTATTGTTGCATTTGATGTCACAGACGAAATTTTCGGTATTTCAATAGCGCAAAAAGGATACCTTAATCCGTTTTACAGCTACGGCGCTATGTCAGTTTCCATTCCCGGATGGGCAACGGGCACTTTTTTAGGAGTTGTTATGGGTAACGCACTGCCCAGCCGACTTGTCAGTGCTTTAAGCGTTGGGCTTTACGGAATGTTCTTAGCTATAATCATACCACCCGCAAAGAAAAACAAGGTAATTGCGGGAGTTGTTATCATCTCCTTTATACTTAGCTTTTTGTTCCAATACATTGAA
>JAZONB010000157.1:0-8000 GCA_045654305.1 Acutalibacteraceae bacterium
GCTGAGCTTCGCCGTCTTGCGGGAGCGGTTTGTTCTTTTGAAGATATAGAGGCAGTTTGCCAAAAGGCACTTGAACTTAATAAGGATTTGTGGTAAAATACCAAAGTTGAAAGGAAGTATCTATTATGTCCGGACATTCTAAATGGAACAATATAAAAAGAAAAAAAGAAAAAACTGATGCGGCAAAGGCGAAAATTTTCACCAAAATCGGCCGTGAAATTGCTGTTATAGTTAAAACCGGCGGAGCAAACCCAAATGAAAACAGCAAGCTAAAGGACGCTATCGCAAAGGCAAAGGCAAACAATGTACCTAACGATAATATCGAGCGTATTATTAAAAAGGCTGCGGGTGACGGCGAGGCTAATAACTATGAAGAGTTAATCTATGAGGGTTACGGTATCGGCGGTGTTGCAGTTGTTGTTGAAACATTGTCGGACAACCGAAACAGAACAGCAGGGGAGATGCGTCACTACTTTGATAAATGCGGAGGCAACCTCGGTCAGTCAGGTTCGGTTATGTTTATGTTTGACCGCAAGGGTGTTATAAATATTGAGGCTGAGGGCCTTGATGAGGACACCGTTATGGAGGATGCATTAGAGGCAGGGGCAGACGATTTCAATTTTGACGGCGATGTATTTGAAATTACCTGCGAACCTAATGATTTGGGTACTGTGCGTGACGCTTTAGAGGAGAAGGGATATAGTTTCCTCTCGGCTGAGGTGGCCTATATTCCGCAGACTATGACCGCCCTTAACGATGAGGAATCGGTTGCTAAAATGGAGAAGCTTATCGATATGCTTGAAGACAATGATGATGTTCAGGCAGTTTGGCATAACTGGGAAATGCCTGAAGAATAAAAATTTTTAGTACTTACCTATAAAGATTTAAAATCCCGATGATTTTCATCGGGATTCTTTATATTTATTGACATCTCTATGTTAATTAAGTTAAAATTATAATGGTTGTAGTTTGTCGAAACGCTAAAAAGCGCTTCGACAAGCCACTTTCTAAGTGGCTTTGGCAAAATTAAATTCTAATATTTAATTTTGCACAACACTCATTGCAATGGGATAGGACAAATTTTTTCTAAAAATTTGTCGCAAAATCAAAGATTTTGTGGCGAAACAAGATTGTTTCGCCTAACCTATACCATTATCATAAAGAAAAAATTTTCCATAAAATGAAACCTTTAAGCGGTTTCATTAGTATTACTGATGAACGGGAGGGAAGATGAATGGAAAAAGCGGTAACTAATGAAAGTAAATTGTTTGCTGAGCCTCAGGCTGTGTTTGAACGTTATGCTGACATGGTATATAGACTTGCTTTTGTGCGCACCAAAAACAGGTATGATGCTGACGATATTCTACAAGAGGTATTTTTGCGTTATATGAGGGTATGGCAAAATATGGATTCAGAAGAACATATAAAAGCTATGCTTATTAGGATAACAGTAAATTGCTCTAACAGTTTTCTTACATCCTATTGGTTTAAAAAGACAGAGTCGTTGAACGACACCTTGCCGAGTGTAGAGGGTGTATCAGATGGTGGAGCTCTTTCTGAGGTACTAAAGTTACCCATTAAGTACCGCACAGTAATTCATCTTCACTATTATATGGGCTATTCGGTTGAGGAAATTGCAAATATGACTTCAACCAAGCCTGCAACCGTTAAAACTCAGCTTTTCCGTGGCAGAGAAAAACTGAAAAATGCATTGGAAATGGAGGATTTATAATGTTCGAAAATGATTACAAAAATGAAATTGAAAAAATCAAACCCGATGGATTTATAAAGTATAAGGTAAGACAAAAGCTTGAAGTGACCGATAAAAAGTCAAAGAAAAAATCTCAAAAAATTTATTTTGGAAGGGCAGTGGCAGCTCTACTTTGTGTGGCTGTAGTTTTTACTGCGGGTGCAGTGTTTGGCAGACAGACTGTTCCATCAACCACCGTTCAAAATATAAAGCTTATGAAAACCGCGAGCGACTACGATAAAATTTACTCCACTTTGGCTGTGTTCAAGCAAAGTTTTTTGGATAAATTAAAGGATTACGCTAAAGGCGGAGGATACCAAAATTCTATTGTAGAGGAATATGCAATAGAAGATAGCTTAGATATGGGAAACACAGTTACTACAAAGGGCGATGTTGAAGGCGGTATGGGAGACGACAGCCACAGTGAGACGACCGTTCAGGTGGATGGTGTAGATGAGGCAGATATTATTAAAACCGACGGAAAATATATTTATATACTAAGCCACCGTGACGAGGGTAATAGGATAAAAATAGTAGAAGCTGGTGTTAATCCTAAACAGCTTTCTGACATTTTGATTACAGAAGATGTATATGCAAGCGACTTGTATTTAACTAAAGATAGACTTGTTGTACTGTGTGGAGTAAATGGAGAAAAAGAAGTTACCGCTATAATTTATGATATTTCTAACCCCGTTGCTCCCCAAAAACTGCAGTCATGTACACAAAGCGGTTACCTGAATACCTCAAGACTTATAGGAAATAAGCTTTACCTCATATCAAATTTTTATATAAATGTAAACAATATGGTGAAAAGTGATACGGAAAGCTATATTCCCCATATTTACTGCAACGAATATGAGGGCGCTGTGTCACCCGATACAGTTCATTTTTATAATGAACGTAAATCTCCTGAATACACTATAATTTCTGCATTTAACATTGAGGATAGCAGTCTTATTTCAACACAATCAGTTTTGGGAGGTACCGAAACCGTATATTCCAGCACCGATAATATCATAATTTCAGCTATGGGTGGTGGTGATAAAACTCAAATTGCGCGATTCAAAATACAAGATGGAAATATTGAACTAAAGGCATCTGCAGAGCTTAGCGGAAGGCTTTTAAATCAGTTTTCGATAGATGAATATAAGGAGCATTTTCGATTTGTTTTAACCGAAACAGTAACAATAAAAGAGGGAACGGTTACTAATAACGGCTCTACAGTAACGAAGACTGTGGATGAAACGACAACCCTTAATTCACTGGTTGTTTTAGATGGCGATTTAAAGGAAACAGGAAAAATTTCAGATATAGCGCCTGATGAAAAGGTTTACTCGGTACGGTTTATGGGCGATGTGGCTTATTTTGTAACCTTCCGTCAGGTTGACCCTCTTTTCAGTGTTGATGTTAGCAATCCTAAAAATCCTAAAATCATAGGCGCCCTTAAAATTCCCGGATTTTCAAACTACCTCTTCCCGTATGGCGAAGGCAAGCTTTTAGGAATAGGTCAAAATGCCGATGAAAAAACCGGAAGAACGGGCAGTATGAAGCTTTCAATGTTTAATATAAGCGACCCTTCAAATGTGACCGAAAATGATAAGACCGATATACCTGCTGTTCATTCGGACGCATTATATAATCATAAGGCAGTGCTTGCAGATTATGGCAGAAATATTATTGCCTTTTCAGCATACGGCACCTACAAGCAGAACTGTTTCTTTGTTTATTCTTATGAGAATGGACAGTTTGTGAAAAAATTGGAAGTCGAGGCCGAAAATACGGGTATTTGCCGAGGAATTTATATAGGAAAAGTTTTCTATATTGTAACAGATTACAGTATTGACTGTTATAACATTGCAAGCTTTGAAAAGCTTGGAAGTTTAGAACTTAAATAAACTAAACAACCCAATTCCTTTTAGCGGAGTTGGGTTGTTCTGCACTGTAAAGAAAAAAACTTGACAGATGAAGAAAAGTGTGGTATAATCCATAATCGGTGAAAAATTATGGGAAAAAATTTAGAATTTTCCGCCCTTTTAGATGTCTACGGAAGGTTTTTGAGCGAAAAGCAAAAAAATCTTACCGAGTACTATTACAACGATGACCTTTCTCTTTCGGAAATCGCCGAAAATGAGGGTATAACCAGGCAAGGAGTCAGCGACAATATCCGCAGAGCAGAAAACAAAATGAAGCTTTGGGAAGAAGATGCGGGCTTTTGCGAAAGTTTTCAGCGACTCAAAGAACTCGCTTTAATGGCTCAAAAGGGTGACAAAACCGCAATCAAAGAAATGATAAACATAATTGATAATCTATAGAAAAGAGGTGACCTTGGTTGGCATTTGAAAATTTATCCGATAAGTTATCAGGCGTATTTAAAAAGCTTCGTTCAAAGGGTAAGCTTAACGAGGCTGATGTAAAGACAGCTATGCGTGAGGTGCGTTTGGCGCTTTTGGAGGCTGATGTTAACTACAAGGTTGCCAAGGATTTCACTAACAGCGTAGCTGAAAAATGCATCGGCGCTAATGTAATGGAAAGCCTTACTGCTCCTCAAATGGTAGTAAAGATTGTAAAAGAAGAACTCACCGCATTAATGGGTAGCGAGCAGACAAGGCTTAAAACCGCCAATAAAATTCCTACTATCATTATGATGTGCGGTTTGCAGGGTTCAGGTAAAACAACCCATTCTGCCAAGCTTGCGAAGTATCTTAAGGCTCAGGGTCACAGACCAATGCTTGCCGCTTGCGATATCTATCGACCTGCAGCTATTGAGCAGTTAAAGGTTGTTGGAAAGGCTGTTGATGCTCCTGTTTTTGAAATGGGCACCGAAAAGCCTGAGATTATAGCAAAAAAAGCGGTGGCATATGCTAGGGATTACGGTCACGATTATCTGATTTTGGATACTGCGGGCCGACTCCACGTTGATACCGAGCTTATGGATGAGCTGAGGCGCATTACCGAGACGGTTGAGGTTAACAATATTTTACTTGTTGTTGACTCAATGGTAGGTCAGGACGCAGTAAACATTGCTAAAGCCTTTAATGATATTTTAGAGATTGACGGTGTTATTCTCACCAAGCTTGACGGTGACACAAGAGGCGGTGCGGCGCTGTCGGTCAGAGCAGTTACAGGCAAGCCGATAATGTTTGCGGGTGTGGGCGAAAAGCTTGACCAGTTGGACGAATTCCACCCTGACAGAATGGCTTCCCGTATACTTGGTATGGGAGATGTGCTCTCTCTTATCGAAAAGGTTGAAACCGAGCTTGATGAGAAAAAAGCTGAGGAAGCCGCAAAAAGGCTTGCGGAAAATAAATTCGATATGAATGATTTGCTTGACCAATTCCGTCAAATCAAGAAAATGGGCTCGATTAAGAGTATACTTTCTATGATGCCGGGTATGGAAAGGCAGTTAAGAGATGTTGATATTGATGACAGGCAGATGCTTCGTATAGAGGCGGTTATAACCTCTATGACCAAGAAAGAAAGGGCAAAGCCTGACATTATAAATGCCTCCCGAAGAAAGCGAATTGCAGCAGGGGCAGGAGTTAAGGTTGAGGATGTTAACCGCCTTATGAAGCAGTATGAACAGATGAAAAAGATGTTCAAGCAGATGAACTCCAAGGGCGGCAAACGAAGAATGTTAAAGGGTATGAATTTGCCCTCTAACTTCGGTAATATGGGTTTTTAAGGTTTAAAATCTTAAATATATAAATTTCACAAACGGAGGTGGAAAAACAATGGCAGTAAAAATCAGACTTCGCAGAATGGGCGCTAAGCGTGCACCTTTCTACCGTGTAGTAGTTGCTGATTCACGTTTCCCAAGAGACGGTCGTTTTATCGAAGAAATCGGCACATATGACCCCACTAAGGACCCCGCTATCGTAAATATCGACAGCGAGAAGGCTAAGAAGTGGATTTCTAACGGTGCTCAGCCTACCGATACAGTTAAGGCTTTACTCAAGAAGAACGGCGTTCTTTAATCTTTAATCGAGGAATTTACAATGAAAGAACTTTTAGTATCTTTGGCTTCGGGTTTGGTTGAAAATCCCGATGCGGTTGAGGTATCTGTTGACGAGCCTAACGAGGCAGGCGTTACTGTGTACCATCTTCATGTTGCTGAAAGCGATATGGGCCGTGTTATCGGAAAGCAAGGCAGAATTGCCAATGCTATCCGCGTTGTAATGCGTGCCGCCGCCAGCAGAAAAAATGAAAATATTTTAGTTGAAATAGATTAACTAAAAATTAAAACCCGTCCTTCAAGGACGGGTTTTGTTTTTTATTTGTTAAGTCTTCTTAAAATTTCTTTGTTCTGAGAAAGAATTTGACCTAAGCCGTAAATCAGGTAGAGGAACATAAGTGAGATTCCTCCGCCTAGTACTAAAATTAAAGCGCAAAGGAAAATCAGGGATTTATCAAGGAAAAAGACAATTCCCGCTACGCCTAAAAACAAAAGAAAGAAGGCAATGGAAACAATATAGGCTATAACCTTAATTACCTTGTCTATGTTTTTAAGACCTTTTTCACCGTAATCGTCTGCGGCTTTTTTGGCAACATAAGCCACATCCTTTACAGTTTCTCGGGTTTGCTTTATTGCCTTGGAAACCGAGGCGGGGGATGAGGAGCTTATATCCTCGAAAATTATCTCGTTATTTTCTTTGTTTTCCAAATAAATTCCTCCCCTTAGATTTTTTCAACACCTAATATAACAGCTTCGCCGTTAATATCCCAGTTCTTAACATAGCCTTTAGCTTCGCCTATAATCAGACCGTCTGCCAAGGTGTCACCTGTGATATCTGCAGTTTTTTCGGTAGCGATTTTTGCTACTGTTTCACTGCCCTCAAGTGTTATTGTGATATGGTCGGTAACGTTAAAGCCTGCTTCCTTACGCATTGTCTGAAGCTTGCTGACAAGCTCTCTCACAAAGCCTTCAACGATAAGTTCTTCTGTGAGGTTTGTGTCAAGAGCGACAGTAACACCACGGTCGGAAACTGTGAAGAAGCCTTCCTTTTGGTTGGATTCAATCAATAAATCCTCTGCTGTAAGCTCAATTTCACCGATAGAAATATTGAGCTTAATGCATCCGTCAGCATCGAGCTTTGCTTTTGCACTGCTGTCAAGCTCGGCTAAAGCATTTCTGATTTCGCCTAACTGCTTGCCATACTTTGGACCTAAGGTCTTAAGCTGAGGCTTAAATGAGTAGGAAACGAAATTATCAACCTCATCTGTGAACTCAACATTTTTAATATTAAGCTCATCACGAATGATGTCGGCATAAAACTCTTCTACCTCGTCCTCACTCTTAACATACATAACTGCCAAGGGTTGGCGATTTTTACGGTTGGAGCCGTTTCTAGCTGCTCTTCCCAAAACTACGATTTCGAGTACCTTTTCCATCTGACTCTCAAGGTGTAAATCAATTAAATCCTCTTTAACCTCAGGGAAATCACAAAGATGGATACTCTCAGGAGCCGCTTTGTCAATATTGCGAACAAGGTTCTGATAAATATTCTCAGCCATAAACGGAATCATTGGAGCGGCTGTTTTAGCGGTGGTCACAAGTGCTGTATAAAGGGTGAGGTATGCGGCAATCTTATCATCAGTCATGCCCTCAACCCAGTAACGCTCTCTGCCACGACGTACATACCAGTTACTCATTTCGTCCACAAAATCCTGCAGCGCTCTTGCGGCTTCTGGTATGCGGTAGTTGGCTAAATTATCGTCCACGGCTTTAACGGTAGAGTTAAGACGTGATAACAGCCACTTATCCATAACAGTGAGGTTATAATTATTTATATCGTACTTTGTGGGATCGAATTTATCAATATTAGCGTAAAGCACATAGAAAGCATAGGTATTCCAAAGGGTGCCCATAAATTTGCGCTGTCCCTCGGTTACAGCCTTTGCGTGGAAACGGTTGGGAAGCCAAGGAGCAGAGTTAGTGTAGAAATACCAACGAATAGCATCTGCACCAAATTCACTCAGCGCATCAAACGGGTCAACTGCATTACCCTTGGATTTACTCATTTTTTGACCGTTCTCGTCCTGAACGTGTCCTAAAACTATAACGTTCTTAAAAGGAGCTTTGTCAAAAATCAGTGTAGAAATAGCCAAGAGAGAGTAGAACCAACCTCTTGTCTGGTCAACTGCCTCGGAAATAAAGTCGGCAGGGAACTGTGCTTCAAACAATTCCTTATTCTCAAAAGGATAATGATGCTGAGCAAATGGCATTGAGCCTGAGTCAAACCAACAGTCAATA
>JAZONB010000158.1:0-2455 GCA_045654305.1 Acutalibacteraceae bacterium
AGAGCATCATCGGGCGAGTTAATTTTAATAAATCCGCTGTCCTCAAAGAGCTTTCTTGCATACTCGCAAAGCTCGGCTTGTTGAGATAAAGCGCTATTTATTTCGGGCAGAGATAAAACTGCCCCTTCAAATGCCGAAATCAATGGCACAGGCTCTGTTCCGGAACGCATACCCTTTTCCTGACCGCCGCCTGTAATAAACGGAGGTATGGTAACACCTTTTTTGCAGTATAAAAATCCAATTCCCTTAGGAGCGAAAACCTTGTGACCGCTGGCGGTCATAAGGTCAACACCCAATTCTTTAACATTTATGGGTAGTTTACCAAAGCCTTGAACAGCGTCACAATGGAAAATGGCTTTAGGGCATAAAGTTTTTACTAATTTTGAAGCCTCAGCAATAGGCTGAATAGAGCCCACCTCGTTGTTAACAAGCATAATGCTAACAAGCAAGGTTTTGTCATTCAATGAGCTTTTAAGTTCATCAAGGGAGATTTTTCCGTCCTTTTGAGCTTTAAGGCGAATAACCTCGAACCCTTTATTTTCGAGCCTTTTAACAGTTTCTAAAACAGAGGGGTGCTCGATTTCGGTAGTTATAATTCGGTTACCCCATTTTTTGTCTGCTATCGACATAATGGCGGTATTGTTAGCCTCGGTACCGCTTCCTGTGAATATAATTTCCTCGGGAGAAGCCTTTATAAATTTTGCAATGGTTTGCCTTGCACTATCGCAAAGCATTTCTGCATCTAATCCCAAACTATGCAAAGAGGAGGGGTTACCCCAAGCGTTTTTAAGGGCATTGTTCATATATTCAATTGCTTTATCACAGGGCTTGGTTGTAGCGCTGTTGTCAAGATAAATCTGCCTTTTCAAAAACTCACTCTTTCACATATATTTATACACTATATATTGTAGCATACTTTAATTCATTAAACAATACCCAATATCTTATATTGCATAAAAAATATTATAAAAAATAAAATAGTTATGGGTGTTGTTATATGCTGTTTTTGGAAAATTTAATTTCAGGTACTTTCCCTTTTACTTTTTTAATGGTGAGCGGTATTTATTTAAGCTTTAAAACTAAGTTTTGTCAAATAACACGCTTTTTTGAGAGTATAAGGCTCACAAAAAAAGCCTATTTACATAAAGGAAAATCAAAAGAAATTACCTCATTTAAAGCCGCTTGTACAGCGCTATCAGCAACGGTAGGAACGGGTAATATTGCGGGTGTAGCGGGGGCTATAAGCATAGGAGGTGCGGGAGCGGTTTTTTGGATGTGGGTTAGCGCCCTAGTGGGAATGTGTATCAAAGCCGCCGAAATAACCCTTGCTGTTATTTACCGTGAAAAGTGCGGTAATGAATGGGTAGGAGGCCCGATTTATTACATAAAAAACGGTTTATCTTCTAAATGGAGGTTATTGGGGACGGTTTTTTGTTTGGCATCAATTCCTGCGGTGTTTTGTAGTGGTAATATCACACAGACCAATTCTGCAATAATTACTTTTTGTGACAGTGATATAAAGCGTGTCGTTTGGGGAGTGATTTTTGCGGTTGCTGTGTTTTTTGCTGTGACGGGAAGCATAAACCGAATAGCGAATTTAAGCGAAAAAATAGTACCCTTTATGTCGGTGCTATATATTGTCATAAGTCTTATTGTGATTATAAAAAACCTGGAGCGTTTGCCAACTTGTTTTAAAATGATATTTGAAGGTGCATTTAATCCTAAGGCTGTAACAGGGGGAGCGGTAGGAAGTGTTTTTACTGCCGTTTTCATAGGCTCCTCAAGAGGTGTTTTTTCAAATGAGGCAGGTCTTGGAACATCTGCAATGGCTCATTCTGTTGCGGTGGACGCCGACCCTAAAACTCAAGGACTTTTTGGAATGTTCGAGGTTTTTGTTGATACAATCTTGCTTTGCACATTAACTGCATTGACAATTCTTTGCAGTGGGGTTAAAATTAACTATGGAACAGCTTATTCAAGCGAGCTTGTAGCATCGGCTTTGAATTTGAATTTAGGCAGTTTCGGAAACATTACACTCAGCCTTATGATGTGCTTATTTGCTTTTTCGAGTATCATAGGCTGGGCGGTGTATGGCAGAATAAGTATATCGTATCTTTTTGGCAAAAAGGGTGTAAGAGTGTTCACGGTGCTTTATCCGTTAAGTTGTATTTTAGGCGGGGTGCTTAAAAGTGGTGCAGTATGGCGGCTTGCAGAAATTTGCAACGGAGTAATGCTTTGTACTAACCTTGTGGCAGTACTGCTGTTAAGTAATAAGGTTAAACAATATTTGAAAAGAGGAAAATCGAGTGATTACCGAAAGAATAAAGGAACTCAGAAAGGTTTTGGAGGATAATACCGCTTTTATTGTTACAAGTAACGAGAACAGATTTTATCTGAGTGGTTTTCGTTCTTCTGCAGGGTGCGTGGTAGTAACAAAAAATACTGCCACCTTGCT
>JAZONB010000159.1:0-10288 GCA_045654305.1 Acutalibacteraceae bacterium
GAAGTTTCAACATTTAAATTATACCATTCATAACTGTAAAAGTCAAGTGTACGACCGCTTGACGAGTACGATTTAATCATAACCACCGGTAAACCGGTGGTATGCACCACCCCTATAAGGGGTGACTACTGGCTTAGCCCCTAAAAGTGCCTCTGAAAGTTTAGCAACGAATTACAATCTCGAGCAGCCGCTCACGTGCGGCTGTCTTTTTTTGCCTTTTACTTCTTGTTACCCGTGAACGGGTCTATAAATTCTTTTATACTAATCTGTTCTGCTGCGTAACCTTCTTCTAATTGATTCCTTATGTTTTTTGCTATTACTTTTTTATTTCTTCCGACCGTATCTACATAATATCCTCCACACCAAAAACTTCGACTTCCATATTTATATTTCAAATTTACATGTCGGTCGAAAATCATTAGTGTGCTTTTCCCCTTGAGGTATCCCATAAATTGTGCTATACTTATATACGGTGGTATGCTTACTAGCATATGTATATGGTCTGGGCATGCCTCTGCCTCAATGATTTCTACGCCTTTTTGGTTGCATAGCTTTCTTAAGATTTCTCCTATGTCTTATCTTACCGTATACTTATTTCCTGCGGTATTTTGGTGCAAAAACTAAATGGTATTGACATCTATATTTTGAGTGAGCTGTGCTTTTGATTTCATTGTTTCCTTTCATAATTAAACCTCCTTGTACTTTGGTAATGCGGTCGCCAAACCACTACCATTATACTTGGAGGTTTAATTCTTTCCAATATTTCTTTGTGGCTTGGCACTCGCCTCGCCACTTTTTATTGTAGCCCTACTCTTTTTATCTTCCCCCAGTAGAACTGGGGGTTTATTTCCACGTCTAAAGACACCAAAAAGAAATTCGGACGAGACATAAAACTCATCCGGATTTGTAACAGTTTGAATATTTAAGTTTTAGCTACCTAGAGCATTGAAAAACGGCTCTCCCCTACGACAAAGTTTCAAAATTATAATGATTCTATTTCTGAAAAAGGGAATATTGACTTTTAAAATAAACTATGATAAGATATATTCAAAAAGTTGTTGTATTCACGACAATGCGTGGAAACGCGCAGAAAAATCGAAACTTTTTCCTTTTTCGATGTTATCATCACATTTCACAAAACTATCAAGTTGCCTTTGAAATATGATATAATAAGTATAATTTAAAAAAAACACTTTTAAAAGGAGTACACTCATTATGTTATATCCAAAAACAAATCGCTACAGAGAAGTTTTAACCTTAGACGGCTTTTGGCACTTTTGCAAGGATGAAGAAGCAAAAGGTATTGATGAAGGCTGGTATAACGGCATTCCAAAAGGAAGAGAAATCGCAGTAAATGCGAGTATAAACGAACAAAGTAGCGATTTGATGGACTACTTTGGTATGTGTTGGTTCGAGAAAGATTTATACTTGCCAAAAAGTTTTAGAGAGAATAAAGTTTATCTGCGTTTTGGCAGTGTTACGGGCAAGTGCACTGTGTGGGTGAATTCTAAACAGGTTGCATATCACGAAGGCGGCACACTCCCGTTTGAATGTGAAATTGGCGAAAATTTAATTGACGGTAAAAATAAAATTGTTGTTTTGAGTGACAACCGATTAGACTGTTGGTCATTACCGCCTGCCGCAATGATTACAAACGAAGGTCGCGAAGGTTTTTTTGTTACCTACCCCGCCGTTACTTATGACTTTTTCCCTTACAGCGGAATTCACAGAAGCGTTTATCTATACACTTGTGCCGAAACCAGAATTGAAGATATTACCATTAAAACTCGATTGGAATCAGGCGTTGCAACAATCGATTACGAGATTGAAGTTTCAAAAGAAACTAAAGGTGAACTTATAATTCAAGTGGAAGACCAAACCGTTACCCAAAATATTACTTCAAATATCGCAAGCGGTAACCTTGTTATAGAAAACCCTCGCATTTGGGATGTTGGAAACCCGAATATGTACGATATGAAGGTTGTGCTAAAGCAAGAAGCTGAAGAAACCGATGAATATATTCAATCTTTTGGTATCAGAACAGTTGAAGTTAAAGATAACAAGTTGTTGCTTAACGGAAAACCCGTATTTTTGCGTGGTTTTGGTAAGCACGAAGATTTTCAAGTGTTGGGCAAAGGTTACCACCCAAGTTTAGTTGTAAAAGACTTTGAACTAATGGATTGGATAGGCGCTAATTCTTTTAGAACTTCCCACTATCCTTATGATGAAAATGTATTGGATTACGCCGATAGACACGGAGTGTTAGTGATTGATGAATCCCCACTTGTTGGTTTAAATCAGCGTTTATATACACCCGAAGTTTTAGAAAGGTCAAAAGCTATTATTAGCGATATGATTGCGCGTGACAAAAATCACCCAAGCGTAATTATGTGGAGTATGGCAAATGAGCCTGATGCACGAAGTGAAGAAGCGGTAGAATATTTTTGTGAATTACAAAAGCATACCAAAAACTGTGATTCTACCCGCCCTATTACCTATGTTGCATATATGGAGCCTTGCGATAACAAAGCCTTTAAATACTGCGATGTAGTTTGCATAAATAAATATTACGGTTGGTATTTAACTCCCGGTGAAATGGACGTTGCTATGGATCAATTTGATGATTGTTTAGAGCGTTTTTACGAAGAATTCCATAAACCAATTATCGTTACAGAATTTGGCGCAGATGCCATTTCGGGCTTACATTTTGAACCTGCAAGACTTTTTAGCGAAGAATACCAAAGCGATATGCTAGTAAGACAAAGCAAACTTATTGAAAGCAAAGATTATACCATTGGCGCACATGTTTGGGGATTTTCTGACTTTATGGTTGGTCAATCCTACACAAGAGCACTTCTCAACCGCAAAGGTGTATTTTCAAGAGACCGTCAACCCAAAATGGCAGCACACGAATTACGCCGATTATGGAAAAAGGACTGAAATAATTAGTTATAAAAACATAAAAAACTACATGACTTAAGAATTTTTGTGGTAGCTGCTGAACAAAAGCATAGCTATTTGCAATAAAACTAATTGCAACTGAATATAAGATAAAAGCAAAGACAATCATTGCATTTTAACGCCTCACTTTATTATACCACACCGCTGTTTTAATTTAATTGTTTTTACCAACGGGTGTATCCTATACTAACAGCAGCAAAAGGGTTTGTCTTAGGCGTTGGCGACAAAGTGTTCATAATAGCAGATCCTATTATTGTTTACGGCGTGATTGCAAGTGTGATTTATGGTTTTATTTATTGGATTTGTAAAATGATATAAATTAAAGCGGCTCTTTGTCAATAGTTGGGGTCAGTCCTAAAGATTACTAACAAAAAACACAAAAAAGGAGATTGTTACACAATCTCCTTTTTTATGCGTATATTTGAATTTTATAATTTATAATTAAATTAATCCTTCATTATAGTGCCTAAAAAGAATAACCCTCAACGCTATAATACGCCATATTTGTCTGTCTGACATCTAATCTCCCAAAACAGGCACAAATAGGAACACTGCTCTTTACCCACACAGTATATTGTACTGATTCGCCTAACATAATACCCTTATTGCCAAGCGGTTTATCAAGCCTAATACATGTGGTCCTCATCGCATCTAATTCGTAAAATATATTTTGTTCAGGTTCTTTATCTTCGAAAATAAACTGCAGTTCTATTTTCGCTTTCTTATTTCCAAGATTTGTAAGCATAAGGGCTTCGTGTCCCTCAAACTCGGGATTATCCCCTTTTGGCGGTAAATATCCATCACAAAAAACCCAATTTTTCTTGCCGTATTTCATTTAATAACACCTCTATTTAAACATTTCGGGAATTGCTTTATCGTTATATTTGGTCATTCTCTGTGCACCGTTCTCTGTAATCAAATAACAGTCTTCAATGCGGAAAGAACCCCATTCCATACCCTTAAAATATGCATCAATACAAATCGCCATATTATTTTCGATAACACGCTTATTAGCAACTGTAAATGTAGGTGCCTCACACTCTAACATACCTGTACTATGTAAGCTACCGTAGGGACAATAATCAATATAGTTATACTTTGTTAAATATTCTGTGTAAGCATTAAGCACAACATCGCAAGGAGTTCCTGGCTTCATTTTATCAGATGCATAATTCAGAGCGTCATAAGCGCACATAACTGCATCTTTAATTTTTTGAGGAATCTTTCCAAGCACAACGGGACTGCAGATAATACCGTTATAGCCCTCATAAGAAACACCTGCGGCAATATTTATTATTTCGCTTTCTTCCACCTTGCGAAGTGTGTTTCTGCACATACTGATATGAGAATTAACATCACCTGTGGCAACCATGGGAGCAAAAGACTGAACATAACTTTCTGCGCCAAGTTTCATCATTTCTCCCTCAAACATACCGCCAATATAACGTTCTGTCATTCCTACCTCTATATTAGGAACAACATTTTCAAACATTTTTGTGGTAATATCCCAGTTTGTCTTTAAAATTTCAATTTCAGCAGGACTTTTAATAATTCTTTGTTCATAATGAGCATCATCAAAGTCAACAAGCTCAGCACCATCAAAAATCTTTTTGAGTTTTTCTTTTATAATAGCAGGAAATATTAAACGACCGATATATCCGATTTTTTTAACTGAGGGATTCTTAGCCTTAACATTCTGAAAAAGTTCTTCAAAGTCAAGCTGACCTTCAGTATCATATTCAAAGCCACTTACTTCTCCGATTTCAGGAAGAATTGCAATTTCACTGTTTTCAAGTTTGTTTTGAAGCAGACAATAATCATAAGATGCCTGACCTGAACAAACGGTAACCTTTCCATTTAATGGTATAATAATTGCTGAGCTTTCATTAACAGGTGCAAAGCCACAATAATACCTTACTATTCCTATTTCTAGGAGGTTAGAAAAGCCCACTACAAGGTCAACACCATTTTGCGCCATTATTTTACGCAGTGATTCTACCCTTTCTTGATATTCTTTTGCCGGTACAGTTGGATAATTCATAATATTTCTCCTCGTATAATAAAGTAGTAGTTTTTAGTGTCCCTCTGCAAGGACAATATACTACACTATAAATGGTGCTGTTGATTGGTATTATTCTCCAACCACTTATGAAGGTTAAATTAAAAGTTCCAACCACAGACCTTTGCAGTATTGTTGATCAGTTAGATACCGCCGAAATCTATCGGGAGTATAAACATAATCTTTGCTGGAATTGATGTCGCAAAAGACAAGACAACCTTACATAACTAAAAATAACCTTCCTAATAGTTTGAGATTCAGCGTCTTTGATGTCTGTTTTGTTATACATTTTTTGCCGTCATAACAATTCACAACATTTTTTAAATTTTAGATTTGACTTTTAATAGTTAGTCTTTTATTGAGTTATATCAGCATCATAAACATTATTACTTTCTTCTACATCATTAGTAAAAGAAATTTCAATAGCCTTTTCTCGCTTGTTTTTAAACATATTATCCTTAATTATTATTTTTTCATGCAGACGATTTGAATCGTGCGGTCTGTATGAATTAACCGAAATATTCGTTATACCACTACTTCCAAATTTATTTCCGCTGATTTCAACTTTTTCAATCGCACCTGATTCGCCCCAGAACTCTATAAGGTCATGAATATATATATCGCAGTTTTCAAGTTCTAAATAATTGTTTTTAATAACCATATTTCGTGCAGAAAGACGCATATGCGGTGATTTTTTTATTACATTATTTTCAATTAATACATTTGGAGTTCTATCAGGATTTTCAATCAACATACCTACCTTTAGATTTGCTTCTTCTTTGAAAGAAACTACTATATTATTTCGGTCGCAGTCATAAGATATATCCTCTACCTCTAAAACGCACTCCTCATTCAGTGTGTTTTGGTCACTGATATGTACCTTATCACCAACTAAACATGGTATCAAACCCCAATGCGCCGGATGGAAATAAGAAAGTTTAACCTTTTTAGGTGATATTACTTCTTCAATTTTAGTATAATACCCGTGAACATTTATTGCATCATCATAAGTGTCAGATATATACGAATTTTTTAAGGTGAAATCTCCGCTGCAGTTAGTTAGGTATATACCATCAGCAGTAGAAGTGAAATATTCTTTTCTGCCCTCTTTTTTTAAGATTTGATATTTATCAAGCATTATATTTTCACAAATATCCGCAACAAATCCCATTCCGCCATTTCGATGTATGCATACGTTTTCTAGAGTTATATTTTTAGAAAATTCGCAATAAAACGCCTGTGCTTCACGTGCACCATCATACGAAAGGATTATTATATCTCCTTTAAGATATTCAGGTTTGCAATTATTTTCTTCTCTGAATTTAAAAAAGACACCTTTTTCTGTTTTTACAGCATCAACATAAACATTTGGAGCCGCACCGTTTAATGGTGCTTCGCTATTTCCAACCCTTAAAAAATTAACACCTGTTTTTACAGGTTCAAATCCTCTCACACTAATCTGACGGTTTTTTGTTGACAAAATATCCTCACCGCAAACAAAATTCAAAAAGCCGTCTTCAACAAAATAATCAAATTCTTTTTCATTTAAAATAACTTCAAATCCATCCTCATTATTAGATATAATCTCGGCAAAAGCATATCTGTAAAAGGAATAATCGGTACTAAAGTTCCTCAAAGTAATATTTTCGCTGTTTTTAATCAAAAAAGGTTGTACTCTATCACAATAAATAAACTGCGAACCATTTCCCTCTATGGTTAAGTTTTTTATACCGTCAATAGGAAACAAAACAAAATTTTCGCAACTCCTTCCTCCCGACGAAAATATTTTCATCTTCTCGCTACCGGAGCGTTTAAAATAATAATCGCCTTTTTCAAGTTCGATTACGGTTTCCAAACCAGAATTTTTAATGTCACTAATTATTTTATTAAAGATTGGCGTCATATTATCCGATGTTGGATGAATTTTAATTATATTTTTCATAAGGTTACTCCTTTATTTTATGAAATTAATTACATTATTTGTAAGGAATTGAATATAAGTTTTTTCATCTATATCATTTTCCTTAGCCATATACTTGACGTCCCTGAGAATGTGAGAATAACCTTGACCACCATATTTCTTCCACATGGTTTTCAAACATATATCATTACTGATTAATATCTTATCTTGATATCCTTGTTCTATGAGAATTTTTAACAGTTTAATTCTTTCAAGGTCATAAGCAAAACGTCTTTTTTCCGATACATAGAACTCTTTTCCAAAATTATCAAATTCTACATAAACACCTTTATCCAAAAGAGCTTTTATATAGTCATGACGAAGCCATACATCAATATGATCAATACAAATTTTTTCAGGATTTACGCCCTCTTTAACAAGGGTGTTTATAATATCAAATCCGTTTTCGGTATACAAATCCGTATGTATATGAATTGCCTTTTTAGTTTCATTTCCTGCAATTCCGGCAGCCGTCAATACCTTGTACTCAGTATCGGTTATAATTGCACTTGTGCCTATTTCACCAATAATTCCTGCTTTAATATCGGTATTTCCTATTCCGATATTAATATCATTTATCATTTCACTGGCAATATCTTCTATCTTTGCATTTTTTAAATACTCGGGGTGCGCAATATCATAATAATGACCGCAGCCCAAAATAATATTAACACCTGTTTTTTCCGAAATTTCTTTTAGGGCTTCGGGATTACGCCCGATTTCATCAGGAGTGCAATCGATAATTGTTTGCCCTCCCCACTCCTTAAAGTATTCAAGTTCTTCTATTGCATAATCCTTTTCATCAAGCAGGGCATTATCTAAAATTGCATATGGATCAGAAGCAACTTCTACCCTATTTTGAGTGCTTATCTTATCATAAAAATATTTAGGCGGATTATTATTGGGGGGGACACACATACGCATATCTATAAAAATGTGTTCATGTGGCGACGTTACGCCTATTTTATTTTCATCTATTTCGCCGACAACTGTTGAAATCATCTTTTTCTCCCTACTTAACATTATTAATTTCAGTATGCTTTATTTATTCAAATTTTCATCATACATACAAGTGTCTATTAAAGCAACTTATTTAGAATCTTCATATTATGTATAATGATATTATCCATATATGGAGAAATCACCTTACAGATAGACATCAACTATGGTAACTCCGCCAGGTTGCATTTTCACTTCGAAGCTTTTCTTTATCTTTTTTTCATCGTTATAGAAATGATGAACATCCGAATTTGTTTTCTCTATAAAACGAGGTGGCAAAACAGGAAATTTACTTATAATCCTAACGTCCTTAATTTCTTTTTCGGAAATCACAAAAGCTCTTTGATACTTAACTAACAATTCGTTGAATAAGTATATTCTATATGCTCCGTCTTTCATTTTTAAAACGATATTTTGTTTATTAATTCTAAACGAGCTATTATTAATTTCATTAAGGAGATATGCCATTGCAGATATAACTCCCTTTGTCACCTTAGAAAAAGTTAATGTATCTTCAAGAGTATAAGCAGGCTCCTTGACAAAACGGACATCACCCTCTAAATTCGGAGTATTGTCATCAACTGACAGAAGTTTTTCAATTTCAATACGTGTTTCTTCAGAAACAAAGCAATTAAATGCAAACACAGTAAGAGGATAATTGCTATATCGGTCAGTAAATATAATATCGGAGGTTATACCATATTTAGCAGGGTCAAAACCGGGAGATGCAGTACATAAAACACTTCCCCTGTCATAGTCGGCGATTGCTATTTTTTCTTCCTCTGACAGCATATCAAAATTTGGAACCACTAATGTACCGCTATAATTTTTCAAACCGTCAGATTTAACTGCTGCGGCACAATGGGCGCCATAATTTGCTAATTCATAAAACAATTTATGTGGGGTCCAACGGCGAGTATTTATATACTCCTCCAACATTTTATCAAAAGCATATTCAGACCAGAACATTGCGGGAGAAACACAGCTTTCAGCATCCGCAGAAAGCGCAATTTCCAATCGCTCACGCTCCCAGTTCCAATCTTCTTTTGAAATTCCATCTCCTAAGCACAAGAAATATCCATCTAATGCACGATATGAGCCATGATTATCATATAACTGATAAGCCATCATAGTATACATATCCTTTTGATGCAGACACGGTAAATCCTGCATCACATTCCACTCCTCCGTAGAGTCTTGAAGCGCTAACATAGATACTAAATGATTTTTATCAATATGTGCTGCAGTCAGTGGTGCAATTGCCATATACCTATTAAAATAGTAATCGACATCCGAAGTATTCATCATATAACAGCTTGAAGGCAAAATATTTGCAGTGATATAATCCACACCTGCTCTTACAATTCTTTTAAGGTCTATACCGATACAGTAAAGTGTTTCAAACGGGTCTGTACAATACATCGCTAAAGCCATAACTTCTTTATCTATGGCATGCAACCGACTGCACAGCTTACTGAAAAACTTTTCCCAACGCCACGCGTTAAATTCTATCCATTCTGCACGTCGATTACTGTATATCCACTCACTGCGAGACTTTTCAGATTCATAGTCATCGTTCCCCATAGTGTCCGCTATATTTTGAGGAAGTATAATTCCTGAATAATCTAAAAACTGTCCAACAAAATCTGTTGAAAAGTCAATTTTATTCATCATACCCGCATTTGCAGGACAAAAAGCGTCTGCCAAATGGATACCTTTTATATCATAATCTAACAAAGTTTGACAAACTTTATCAATGAAAAAATCTTCGTAGTAAGTGCCGTCTGCAAAACGCTTTAAAATAAAATAAGGATTTTCCTGTATCAAATCAGCATTAAAGCTTTCGTGACGAAGGACCTCTGGATGTTCATTATGCCACTCATTATGAAATCTGTTATTTAAATTAGTTCCAAAGATGCTTGCATATAATTCGGTTCCGTTTGCTTTAAGACTTTTAACCAAATTTCTCAAATCATAATTTGTCCAAGCTTGTCTCTCTCTTTCCGGATTGCGAGGAGTTGCATTATATGAACAATTATCGGGTGAAAGAACATATTCTTCATCCATTCCGCGATGCTGATGAAAAAAATCCGAATGACACATTAATGCGCAAACGCCATCAGGAACAAAGCCGGTTTTGTTTATAAAATCCTTTGCGCCGCAATCTTCAAGATTTTTATCAAAACCCAACAATTGCATCCAAATAAACACTTTACCATTTTTCATTTCAATGACCATTCCTTTCCATTGCGCTCGAAGAACATTTTGGTGTGCTAAAGTTTAATTTTTTACGCTGAAAAATACAATAA
>JAZONB010000160.1:0-6356 GCA_045654305.1 Acutalibacteraceae bacterium
AACCTTAAATCGGTCGGTTATAAATGACGAATGTGCCATATTACCGCAGAGCATCAAGGGAGGCAGGTCACCCGCGTGTTCGGGGTGGGGAGAATTTTCCGGATTGAAGTGGCTTTTGCTAGCGGAAAAATCTTTCCCGCCGCAGCTGGTGCCTTCGTGGATGTGAAAACCGAAAAAGCCTGTGGCGGTATGCGGCAGACCTTTTATGTCGGCAACAATTAAAACACATTTTGCCTTTTGGTAAAATTTTATTATGCCTCTAATTGCGGGCATGGTGTTTTTGCCGTTTATAAAGGCTATTGCTTGAGGTTTATTAAATTTACATTGCATATAATCACCCGATTACAATATATGCTTTTTTGTAAGATTTTGTGATTTTGGGCCTTTTACTAAAAAAGACGATGCAATTAAGCATCGTCTTTTTAATAGTTTTAATTTTTTATTTAATCAAACCGCTTGAAGTTTCTTTTTGAATAACATCGTGAGCGCCGCCCTCGATTATACTTGTTGAAGAAACTAATGTAAGTTTAGCTTTCTTTTGGAGTTCAGGGATAGTGAGCGCTCCACAGTTGCACATAGTGGACTTAACCTTGCTGAGAGATAAATTAACATTATCCTTTAAGCTTCCGGCATAGGGAACATAGGAGTCAACACCCTCCTCAAAGGATAACTTCTTGTCGCCGCCGAGGTCGTATCTCTGCCAGTTTCTTGCACGGTTAGAGCCTTCGCCCCAGTACTCTTTATAGTAATTTCCGTTAATTGCAATCTTGTTTGTGGGGCTTTCGTCAAAGCGGGCAAAGTATCTGCCGAGCATCATAAAGTCAGCACCCATAGCAAGAGCGAGTGTGATATGGTGGTCGTGAACGATACCACCGTCGGAACAAACGGGAACGTAAATACCTGTCTTTTCAAAGTACTCGTCACGTGCGGCGCAAACCTCGATTAAGGCTGTTGCCTGACCGCGTCCGATACCCTTTGTTTCACGGGTGATACAAATTGAGCCGCCGCCGATACCGACCTTAATAAAATCAGCACCTGCTTCTGCTAAGAACATAAAGCCGTCACGGTCTACAACGTTACCGGCACCCACCTTAACGCTGTCACCATATTTTTCACGAATGAAAGCGATAGTTCTTGACTGCCATTCGCTAAAGCCCTCGGAAGAGTCGATACAAAGAACGTCGGCACCTGCCTCGATTAAAGCGGGAACACGCTCCATATAGTCACGGGTGTTAATACCTGCACCTATAACATAACGCTTGTCCTTATCAAGTAACTCGTTGGGGTTTTCCTTATGAGCGTCATAGTCTTTACGGAAAACAAAATACTTAAGATTGCCGTTTTTATCAACGATGGGCAGGGAATTAAGCTTGTTATCCCAAATAATATCGTTTGCCTGCTTAAGAGTGGTTTTCTCATCGGCAACGATTAACTTGTCAGCAGGGGTCATAAAGTCCTTAACCTTAATGTCCTCGCTCATACGGCTTACACGGTAGTCACGGCCTGTAACAATTCCGAGTAACTTTCCGTTAGCGGTACCATCCTCTGTTACGGCAACAGTGGAAAATCCGTTTTCGGCTTTGAGACGTAAAACATCGGCAAGTGTATCCTCAGGAGTAACATTAGAACCGCTTACAACAAAACCGGCTTTATAAGACTTGGCGCGGGCTACCATTGCTGCCTCATCTTCAATAGACTGAGAACCGTAAATAAAGGAAACGCCGCCTTCTTTAGCGAGTGCTACTGCTAATTTCTCGCCCGAAACCGACTGCATAATTGCAGAGGTCATAGGAATGTTCATAGAAATTGCTGGCTCTTCACCCTTCTTGAATTTAACAAGAGGTGTTTTAAGGCTAACGTTTGCGGGTACACATTCAGATGACGAATAACCGGGTACTAAAAGGTATTCGTTAAAAGTATGCGACATTTCATTGAAATAATAAGCCATAAATATTACTCCTTAAATAAAAATTATATTTAATTAATTATATCTGCAAAAGTTCAATATGTCAACCAAAAAAGCCTATATTAGTCAAACTATTTGCTGTATTTTCAAAAACTCTTGACAAAATCGTTTTGTTGGTGATATTATATAGTAAAATAAACAAACCTATGATTAAGAGTAGTAGCCGAATACTTAACTTAAAGAGAGTTGCTGACGGTGGAATTGCAACAGTGACAGATACGGTGAATGGACTTATGAGGGCGACCGAAAGCGGTTTTCGTTAGTAGCAGTCGACGGTTATGTACCCGTTACAGTACAGTCCGTATGATAGTACGGAAAAGAGCGGATGATTTATCATCAAATTGGGTGGCACCGCAGGATTACCATAGTCTTGTCCCATTTTAGGGATAGGACTGTTTTTGTTTTTGAACTGATTTTACTACGATTGTATGTTAAAGGAGAATTGTTATGGATTACAGAAAATTTGATAATTATTTAAAACATTTCCCTGATGAAAAGGGCTATTTCGGTGAGTACGGCGGAGCTTTTTTATCCCCTGAACTCACTCCCGCGTTTGAGGAAATAAATGACGCTTACGAGTCAATTTGCCATTCGGCACAGTTTATAAATGAATTACGCAGAATAAGAAAGGAATTTCAGGGAAGACCCACACCTGTTTATCATTGTGAGCGTCTTTCCAAGCTTTTCGGAAACTGTCAGATTTACTTAAAGCGTGAGGACTTAAACCATACGGGAGCTCACAAGCTTAATCATTGTATGGGTGAAGGCTTGCTTGCTAAGTTTATGGGCAAGAAAAAGCTTATTGCGGAAACGGGAGCAGGTCAGCACGGCGTGGCTTTGGCTACTGCGGCGGCTTACTTTGGCTTAGAGTGTGACATTTATATGGGTGAGGTAGATATTGCTAAGCAACACCCGAATGTTATAAGAATGAAAATGCTCGGCGCCAATGTTATCCCCGTAACACACGGACTGAAAACACTTAAAGAGGCTGTTGACGCCGCATTCGAGGCTTACCAAAAGGAATACAAGGATGCGATTTACTGCATAGGCTCCACCTTGGGACCTCATCCTTTCCCGAAAATGGTAAGAGATTTCCAGAGTGTTGTGGGAATTGAAGCAAGAGAGCAGTATCTCGAAATGACAGGCATTATGCCTGACAGTGTTTGCGCTTGTGTTGGCGGTGGCTCTAACTCACTTGGAATGTTCACACCATTCCTCGGTGACCCTGTTGAAATTTACGGTGTTGAGCCTTTAGGCAAGGGAGATGCTGTAGGCGACCACGCCGCTACAATGCAGTTTGGCACTAAGGGCAGACTGCACGGCTTTGAAAGCTATCTTTTACAGGATGAAAAGGGTGAGCCGTTACCTGTTTATTCAATTGCCAGCGGTCTTGATTACCCAGGTGTAGGACCTGAACACGCATATCTCAGAGATATGGGCAGAGTAAATTATGTTACCGCTACCGACGAGGAGGCTATGGAAGCATTTTTCTTGCTTAGCCGTTTCGAGGGTATTATCCCCGCAGTAGAAAGCGCACATGCAGTAGCTTTTGCCATCAAATATGCTAAAGAACATAAAACCGGCTCAATACTTGCCTGTCTTTCAGGCAGAGGCGATAAGGATATCGACTATGTTTACGAAAAATACGGCTGTGGCGAAAAGTTTAATCTTGATAAATATCTAAAATAATTTCAAAGGACTGCTTATGCAGTCCTTTTTGTTGTATTTATGGTGTTTTTATCCTTGACTAAAGCACAATATATGGTGTATAATGATTGTTGTATGTCGAAGCAATTTATTGCTTCGACAAGCCGATTTATCGGCATAGCAAAACTATAAATAGTTTTGCACAACAACCATTTCAATGATTATGTAGCAAATTTTTATTAAAATTTGCTTCCAAATTGTTTATTTGGAGTCGAAACGACATTGTTCTACAGTCGTTTCGACAATACATAATCATTATAATGTTTTATGTATATATGATTTGAGGAGTATGCAAAATATGGCAAAAACCAATGTCAAATATGATAATGAAAGCATCACTAAATTAGAGGGCCCTGACCGAGTACGAAAGCGTCCCGGAGTTATTTTCGGCTCGGACGGTCTTGACGGCTGTGAACATTCTGTATTTGAAATAATCTCCAACTCTATTGACGAGGCAAGAGAGGGTTACGGCAATAAGATAATCGTAACCAAATATTCTGACGGCTCTGTTGAGGTGCAGGATTTTGGCCGAGGCGCACCCGTTGATTTTAACAACAAGGAACAATGCTTTAACTGGGAACTGTTGTACTGCGAATTGTACGCAGGCGGAAAATATAATACAAATGACGGCGCAAACTATGAGTATTCTGTAGGTCTTAACGGTTTGGGTCTTTGCTCGACACAGTATTCGTCCGAGTATATGGATGTTGAGATTAAGCGTGACGGCTTTAAGTATAATCTTCATTTTGAAAAGGGTTATAATGTAGGCGGTCTTAAGAAAGAGCCTTACAGCGGTAAAGATACGGGAACAAAAACTCGTTGGAAACCCGATTTGGAGGTATTTACCGAAACCGATATACCCGCCGAATATTTCATTGACACTTTAAAGCGTCAGGCTATTGTAAATGACGGGTTGCTTTTCCAATTTAGAGAGCAACAGGGAAACAGATTCGAAACAAAAGAGATTATTTACAATAACGGAATTGTAGACTATGTTACCGAAACTGTAGGAGAGGACGGACTTTCTTCTGTTCAGCATTGGCAGACCGAACGCAAGGGTAAAGACCGTGAGGACAAGCCTGAATATAAGGTTAAAATTAAAGCGGCGCTCGCTTTCAGCAACAAAAAAACCTTAAAAGAGTATTATCATAACTCAAGCTGGCTCGAGCACGGCGGTGTTCCCGAAAGGGCAACAAGAACTGCTTTGGTTTCCCAAATAGACAGTTATATTAAGCAGACAAATAAATATAAAAATAACGAAAGTAAGATAACATTTTCTGATGTAGAAGAATGTATGGTTTTGGTTATTTCCTCATTTTCTACTATGACTTCATACGAAAACCAAACCAAAAAGGCTATTACCAATAAGTTTATTTATGAGGCAATGGTAGAATTCTTACGTCACCAGTTAGAGGTTTATTTCATAGAAAACAAAGCAGAGGCAGAAAAAATTGCCGAGCAAGTTCTTATAAATAAGAGAAGCCGTGAACGCAGTGAGCGTGAGAGAATAAATATTAAAAAGACACTCCAAAGCTCTAACAGTATGCTTGACAGGGTGGATAAATTTGTTGACTGCCGTTCCAAGGACGTAAATCTGAGAGAGGTTTTCATTGTTGAGGGTGATTCGGCTTTGGGTTCCTGTAAGTTAGCAAGAAACGCTGAGTTTCAGGCTATAATGCCGGTTAGAGGAAAAATCCTCAACTGTCTTAAAGCGGATTACGATAAGGTGTTTAAGAGTGAGATTATAACCAACCTTATAAAGGTTTTGGGTTGCGGTGTAGAGGTTAAATCGAAAGCCAACAAGGGACTTGCTACTTTTGATTTGTCGGCACTCAGGTGGAACAAGGTTATAATCTGTACCGATGCCGATGTGGACGGTTTCCATATCAGAACACTCATTTTAACCATGATTCACCGCCTTATGCCAACCCTTATAACCGAGGGAAAGGTGTTTATTGCTGAAACACCGCTTTACGAAATAGGCACCAAGGAAATGACCTATTTTGCCTATGACGAAAAAGAAAAGAATGATATTTTAACTAAAATCGGGGATAAAAAATATACACTTCAGCGTTCAAAGGGACTTGGTGAAAACCAACCCGATATGATGAATTTGACAACTATGAACCCAGAAACCCGCCGTCTTGTTAAGGTTATGCCTGAGGACGCAGAAAGAACAAGCCAGATGTTTGATATGCTTTTGGGTGACGATTTGCAAGGAAGAAAAGATTTTATTGCAGAAAACGGATATCTATATTTAGATGACGCCGACATAAGTTGATTTTAAAAAATCAACAGTGAAGAGTGAATAGTGAAAAGTGAATAGTTAATGTGTCGGCACAGCCGACTTATAGAATTGTCGGGCTTACGCCCGACACCGAAATTATTCATCATTCAATATTAATTATTAATTGTTAAGGAGAAAGACATGGCTCCGAGAAAAAAGCAAGAAGCTAAGAAAACTGTTAAACCGAATATTAACGCATATATTTCGGGAGCGGGACTGACGGTTGAACAACCGATTACCGAAACTATTGAAACTAACTTTATGACCTATGCTATGAGCGTTATAGTTTCCCGTGCAATTCCTGAAATTGACGGTTTTAAGCCGTCACACAGAAAGCTATTATACACAATGTATAATATGGGGCTTTTGAACGGCGGTACAATTAAATCGGCAAAT
>JAZONB010000161.1:0-44329 GCA_045654305.1 Acutalibacteraceae bacterium
CCCAAAACTCAGACCATTCTGCTTGTTTGCCAGCATCAAACACCTTCTGCTCATTCTCCGCAATGGTTGTCAGCTTTTCTGCAATGCTCATACGCCATCACCGCCAATCAAGGAATTTTGGATTGCTATGATGTTGTCAAGAGCGGTTTCAATGTCGCCTGTTATTCCATCGACATACTTTTTAATAACTTTATTTTTAACAGCATTTTCGCTTGTATCTGACATTTCGGTGTCAATTATTAAATCACCGCCGCCCGTTTCACCACCCGTGTTACAGCATTTTTCACATACTGAAAACGGAAAAGGTTTTTTTGCCATGTCTTAATCCTCCTTTATATTTCACCGCAGTATAAATCACCTGAGTAAAAATATGCACTCACCATTCTTGAAATTAAATCGTCTACATCTGTAAGAATCTGTTCCAATGCATTTGCTGCCTGAAAACTTAATCTTTTTTCTGTTGTAGGCGCCTCCGGTGTTGTTTCAAATGTTGTAAGTGCTACACGTATATCTGATACGTTTTTCATATATCTTTTTAAATCGTCCAGCGTAGGTTTATCTGTTGCTGACCAGGTTTTCTTTACAACAGGAATAACACTATAACCAGCCTCCGTCAGCCTGTTTGCAACATACTCCACAGCACTTTCAACGCGGTTCATATCGGCATGGTTATATGCACCTTTTAAATTTGTTTCCCACTCGTTTTTTTCAGCTTCGGTCATGCCGTGCAAACCTTTTGATTTTAGTTCCGCATAACGGTCAACGTCAGCCTGTGTTCTGTCGGTTATTAAATTAAAATCACTTAGTGCCATTTAATCACCTCAAAATTCTGCCTGTATATGTCCCTTTGAAAGCACCGCCGGTAGTGGTATATTTTATTTCTGTTATAGCCACTTCAGTGTCTGCGTATTTGCTTTCAACCGTGACAACATCCAACGCACACAACCTCGGATCGGCTCTGAACTCCCCTGAAATAGTTTGACGGCCTTTCAGCACATCCGCTGTTCTATTTGCCACCTTCTGTGCATCGGCAGCAGTTTTAATAAATTCATTTGTTACTGTTTGCACTTCACCAGAATTAGCAACATTTAACGTTGTTTTTTGGTTGTCGCCATAAGTTACTTCTACAGCCTTTAACGGCTTAGAAAGAGAAACGTCCGGGTGTGCATATGAACGAAAACGATTTATCGCATAATCTGATACAGCGGTATTATGTAGTTCGATACGAAGTTGTCCGCTTCTGTTCTGATGCAATACGCAACAACCCATATGCGCTGTCAACTGCAAAATATCTGCAATAGTGTAATCTGTATCTTCTTCCGAAAAATCCGTTGTTAGTTTTTTAAGGCTTTCATCAACATAAAATCTCGGCGAACCATCCGGTAATATCGGTAGGTCCATTTGCTCAAATGCAGCAGTGGCAATGGCATACAATGTACCGCTTCTAATACCGGTATATACTTCATTTGCAAATGTCAGCGAATCTCGCGCCGTAAATGTAGCCTCTAAGCCATTTGCTGGTGTATTCCATTCACTGAGCCATAATGTACCACCATCGATCCACTCTATGTTGTCGCCGACTTTCATTCCGTATTTTGCAACAATTTCTTGGCGCTCTATCAAATACTGTTCTGCCCCCTGCGGATTGCTAGGATTCCAACGTCCTGTGCTGTTATCTAAGCTAAATATAATTTCACTCTTAGGTAGTGAAGCACTGAGCAAATCAACGCTCTCTGTATGGTCATAACTTAACAACGCTGATTTTGTATATACTTCACGGATGCCTAAAAATACTTCTGTAACCCGGCATCTATGAAACGGCAAACACCACTTAAAAACTTCTATTACAATTTTGTTGTAACCTTGCAACGCAGTAAAAATTTGCGAAACGGTGCTTGTGTTGTCTGTTACGCTCTCTTGAAAAACTACTGTAGAGCCGTTATATGCAGTAACCCGAAAAGATGTAGCATATTCATCAAAAGCGTTTCCCCATGTGATTGTAATACCGGGAATAAGTGTTGTACGCACCGAAGAAAACTGAATTGTTATCGTCGGCACCGGACTGAAACTACCATCGGCGTCCGATAATACAGAGGTAGCATATCCAGGGTCTACAGGCGTTTCATCAAAATAATTAAACGTGCCGTCTAGCCCCCACATATTATGCTCTAACGTTGCATATTTCTCCGGTTCTTTATCAAGCGCGTTTGTTATATTTTTCGCTTCTGAAAATGGTTCTTCGTTTGTTGCGGTTGTTGATGCAGCCAAAGATAATCCCGGCTCAGTAACACCGAACGATAATTTAATAAAAGTTTCAGGGAGAAGCAATTCATCGTGTGCAGATTTCCAATTTTCTGATACTGTATTCACGAAAAGCCACCTCCGTTAAACTTCGATTAAACTTAGCGAACATTCGGTAAAACCCATTACTTCGCCCGTAGATGGATTTCTTCGCCACATCCCGGCATTTCTGTCTCCCACATACATATCACGGGTCGTATAACCTGCTGTTGTTTGGTTAAAAAATGTGACACTGTTATAAAAGTTATCAGTAAACAAACTAAGGATTGAAGCCCACTGTTGCGCTGTTAAATATCGCCATTTTAATTCTATTTTAGCCACATCGGAGCGGACAACACTTCCTACTACTCTGCCCTCAACGTTACGAGCACTATCAACCAAAGTGCTTGTGCTCGAACTATATTCAGACGGCTCTGGTAAAGGTGTGCCAGCTACCGTAACTAATGCTGTCATTCGTCCTCACGCTCCTTTAAAAAAGTGGCGCTCTCGGCGCTCAATATCCATACCCTAATTGATTTCCCATAAGTGTTCTGCCACGCTCTGCCTGGCGTTTTTCTACGCTTGCTGTTATTTGTTTGCCGTCAAGGTAAACGTTAATGTGTTGTTCACCAGAACCATTATTGTTACCCATAGCAGCCACAACAGCGCTGTAAACACCCTGCGATACAGCAGCCACAATCTGATCGTTGTTAGCAACGGCTGTTCTGCCGTTAATGCTACCGACTAACTCAGGGCCGGCTTCGCGGGCGATGAACATTTGGCCCATGTCAGGGAACCCACCGTTTGCGTACCATTCGACATTCAATTTAGGTATCGACGATGGTAAACCAAGCGCCTCCAACGTTGTCGCTATCCATCCTGATGCTGGCGTGCTGGTCCATGTAATATGCGGCGTTTTAATCTTAAACGAAGGAAGTTCAAGTTTTTCCCACCATTCTTTTAAGTTTTTCCATGCCGAGCTAAAACCCTCTTTAATAACGCCAAACTTTTCAGCCCAATATTCTTTCGTGAATATAGGCGCAACGTTATTAGCGTACCATGTTTCTAGCTCTCCCCACTTTTCGGATGCTTTTTTCTTAAAACTTCCCATAGCATCGCTCCATGATTCCTTTAAATTACCACACCACACGTCCCAACGACTCAAAAGCTCACCTGTTTCCTCGTCTATGAATTTAGCATACTCTCCCATTTTGTCCCGTGCTGTTTTAACGATTTCGCTGTATTGATCGTTTGCGGATTTTGTTGTATCTGTTTTCGTCTTTTCGGCTGCCTTAATAATCTCGTCGTACTGTTCCTTACTTATGGTTTTTGTATCTAACATTCTTTGAGCTTCAAGCAGAATGTCTTTGTACTGTTCTTCGGCAGCTTTAATGGTTTCATCCCTTGCTTCTCGCGCGCTGGCGATAACCTCAGATGCTTGTTCCGCAGAGAGTTTAGTTGCGTTATCCTTCATACGTTGAAGAATTAAATTGCTCTCTGTTTCACTTTCTGACAGATACTTAACGCCGGTTTCTGTCATTTCTTTTCTTATTTTATTTATTTCTGCGGCTTCTTCATCTGTTAATGCTCTGTTTTCACTCGATGCAGTAGCCATAATCTCGTTGATTCTAGTTTCGCCCTCTAAAACAGAGGTTTTCATAGAATCATAAGAAGCATTTACACTACTAACTAATTCCGCATAACGTTCCTCACCAAAAGCAGCAGCTAACGGTTCTAATGTAGCCAACGCTTCGTTGCGGTCACTGTCAAGCTCTGTTGTAATAGTGTTGACAATGTTTGAAAGCTGTTCTTTTACATCATTCATATCGGCAATGGTTATTTTCGCGTTTCCCCAATCTAATTCACTAATCGTCTGATCGAGTGCGTTCATAGATGCAAGGAAAGGCTCGACTTTTTCCTTTGTAACATCGCTAATCCCTTTTCCAAAAAGATTAACTTGCGGGATTACATCATCACCGAAAGCCCAACCGATACCTTTAATTGCTAAAATCACACCTTCAATCGCAAGACCCCAAGGTCCAAATAAAACAAGGCCACCGATAGCAATAGCAATATCACTGAGACCGATAAAACCGCCAGTTAGTTCTTGCAGTTTTTGATTGATACCGCCGATGCTGAAATCAAACTCAGGGAACAGATTAGCAATTTGTGTTCCAAGCCACGCGATTCCACTTCCAATCCAAGAAACAAAATCACCGATTGCTTTTAATCCTGACTGGAACAGTTCGCTATTTTTGAACACGTCATAGAGACCAACCGCAAGCAGAGCGGCGCCAGCAGCAAAAGAGGCGATTGCAGCAACAGCAGCACCGATACTTACGCCACCGGTTCCTAAAATCGCCGCCCCAAGTCCTTTGCTAAAAATACCACCAGTTAAGACTTTGGCTAATTTAGCTATTGGAGCAAGCATCAATGTTATTGCGCTTCCAGCGGCTGCACTTCCGTTTGCGGCTGCAAAAAGAGCTTTTCCAAAGCTGCCTAACCAAGTTACTGCTGGCAGTTTTAAAAACGCCATAACGCCTTTAGATATTTTCCACGCCGCGAAACCAGCGCCAATCAAACCTACTATTGTTAAAATACTTTTAACTTTGCCTTCTAATTCTTCTGCTTGTTTTTTTGCGTTTGCAAACACCGAATCGTCCCACAGTGTATCAAGGTCAAGACCAAGACTACCGCCAGAACCTACACCACCAGCACCGCCACCACCAGAGCTACCAGCGGAACTTTCATCAGGAGGATTGATTACGTTTAATTCGTCAAAACCCATTGTGTAATCTTTAAGTTTTTTTGCTTCTTTTCCAGCGTCTTTTAACGCACCCGTCGCGTCAGAAGCACCAGCAGCAACATTTTTCATGCCTCCGGCTGCGCTATTGATAGAATTACCCCAATCAATTTTTTGTAATTCTATTCCGAAAAAAGCGGCTATTGCACGAATAGCGTCGGTTATAACATTTACAACAGCAGTTACCCACGGGATAACTTTCATCAAAACAGGAATCAATAATGAACCAAACGCTTGTGCTAACGTTTTTGTTTGCATTGCCAAGTTACGCATAACGCCTTCCGCTGTGTTCATTTCTGCTGCGTAAGTGCCAACAATCCCTTGGTTCATAGCCGCGTTTACCATTGTTGCATAACGAACTTCTGATTTTTGTGCCTCAGATAAATTCGCCATTTTAACACTTGCCATTCCGATAGAATCTAAATACTCTTGCATGGATGCTTCTGTCAAAGCAATACCAGCATTACGGATAGGCTCAATTTCACCGGTGATAGCAGACCGTACAGCTTCTGACGCATCTTCGAGCGACTGGTATCTGTCGTTATACGCTGCCCAAATATCGTATGACAATTCTGCTAAGCCTACAGAAATCGTGGTAACTTGCTCTTGTGCCATACCGAAACCGCTAAGCAATGAGCCGTACATAGAACTGTACTGCATAAACTGTTGCTGGTTTATACCAAGCTTTTCGCTTATTTTTTCAGAATATGCAAGAACTTCTTCTGCATCTTCGCCAAAAGCTCTGCCAAAACGGAACTGAATACCATCCCATTGCATTGCATCGTTAAGAACGTTGCCGATGCCATCGGCTACAAAATGTATCGCTTGTGCATACTCTTGTAAGGTTTGGATCGTAGCCATGAGATTTATGCTTTTTGTGTTAAGGGATCTATCATGACTTCTATTCGCCGCTGTAGCATTTCGCGTCGCTTGCTCCATTCTGTTTGTTGCTGTAACGGTTGCACTCACACGGCTAGGTAAATTCGCAAAGCCCCTACCAACTCTATCTATCTGCGCAGCAAGAGGCGCTAATTTAGCGGAAAGTCTTTCTATTTTATCACCAAACTCATCAATCATCTGCGTGTTTAGCGAGTTTGTAATCTCCGGGATTTTTTTAAGCGCGTTTAAGCTACTTGTTAATCCCTTTGGGTTTGCTATGCCAGACAATCCGGCCATACCGCTTTCTAAGGCTTGCATCTGTGCAGAAAAACCGCTAAAATCTACTGACTTTAATTCACTGGCTAACTGTGGTAATTTTCTTAAAGTGTTTACAGCTTTAGAAAAACCAGAAACATTCCCCGTAAACTGACCGAGTTTTGAAAGCACTCTAGCGAATTTATCTAAATTCTGTATGCCAGCGTTTACGCTCCGTAAGCCGTCAAGCGAAGTTTTAAGGCGGCTCAACTGGTTTATAACCTTATTGATGTTTGTAGCACTCTTTAATTTTTCAAGAGACTGCGCTAAATCTTCAATGTTAGCTGCAGCCGTTCCTGCTGAACTCCTTATTTGAATGTCAAGAGAATCAATCGTGGTACTCACTGTTCACCACCTCCCTTAGTTTCGATATATCACCCCATCTCTGCTGATTATCCCGCCATATGTGGCCGTAATAGAATAAATCTCAGAGTTATAAATAGCCGGGGTCGTAGTAAATGTTTTTGCAAACAAACCTAATTCCATAAGTTTTTCGTCAACAGCTTTGTATATCTCCCGCGCCTCGGCACGCTTACCGTTTTCTTTGTTGCTGAACACCTGGACGCGATATACAACATCTGCAAATTTGTTTGTTTTAGCGCTATCCAGATGCGAAGGAACATTTGAAATTTCATCAATCGTCACTGTAGGTAATTTAGCCGGCGTTGAAACATATTCGCCCTTTACTTGGATTCCCTTATATAAAGAACGAAGGTGTTTCGCTACAGCGTTGAAAATCTCGTTACTAAAATCCAACATTACTGTGAAAACACCTCCTTTGCTATCATAGTTACTTGTTCTGTTATCGTTTGTACAGCTGAGTACATGGCCATTGCCGGTGGATTACCATATGTATGTTCTCCACCAGGAATATACCAGCCCTTCGGATTATCCCAGTTACCTTTTCCTTCTGGATATGTACCGGGACCAACACCAAATTCTCCGGCTTGCGGATGTCCGTAGCCATGTTTAGCACCGGCACCAAATTCAATAAACGCAACGCTTTCGCCCTCGGCATAAATCGTTGCCATGCTCCCGTCATCTTCAACACGAACGGTAACATCATTCGTGCCGTTATAAATCGCTGTACTAAATCTTATAGATGCAACGCTGGCGCCTAACGTAGCCAAACGTAGCCTTAATTCCTTTTCTTTTTCCAGTACCCACGCCTTATATTTACGAACTTCTTTTATCGCACTGTCGATGCTTTTAGTGCTTAAATCAACAGTTATTTTTTTAACCACGCAGAGACACCTCCCGTAGTGCTACAAGAAATCCGTTTTTACTGTCAGCTACTTTAGCGACAGTATAATTATGTTCTTTATCCGGTGTTATACCGAACCATATTTTATCGCCCTCTGTAAGCGGGCATACAGCCATGCTAACAGTACGGCTATACTCTGTTTGAGAGCCAAACAGTTCAACGGCTTCTTCGCCGATATTCGCGCTTATATTCGCTTTCAGTAAAACAGGTTCACTCCATACAGCGCGCGTTTCCAAAGTGTCATTGCCGTATTCATCGTATATAGATTCCATTCCGGTTATCGTTGCATAATAAAACGGCCTTTGGTTTCTTTTTAAATCACGCATTTTTAATCACACTCCCACAATGCGGTAGTATCATTTTTAATAATGCGCTTTCCTCAGGCCAGGTACGGCTAATGCCGTTTTCGCTGTGCCCTGTCTGCCCCTCCGCACCACGATGAGTATATAATTCAACTGCAAGCTGAATTTGAATCTGCTCGTAACGCGGAGGAACAGTCATGGTTTCGTCATAACCGAAGGGGTACATACGATTCAGAATAAGCGCACCGGCGTTTGCCAACATAGCATCTAACACATCATCAGTATCTGTATCAGGTAGAATACCTTTAGCAAGCACAGTTCTTTTTTCATCATTCGTCAACGTCACGCACCCCCAATTTTCTTGTTTACTTCCAAAGCCTTCGTCATAAACGTAGCTTTAATTTTTTCAACTCTTGCTTGTCGCTCTCGCTCTGCACGTTCTTCAATCTCATTTCGAGTAATAGGACGCGGCTCAGAAGGATATTTATTTTTGTTACCTTTTGAGAACATATTCCCAACGGTAGCAGCAAGGGCATCGGCTGTGTACATACCATTCAGCCATAATTCCTCGTTCATCCTACGGCGACGGATTTCATCGGCTTTTCGATATGATTTAGCCAGTTTCGGTTCATCATACCAAAACTGTTTAAAAGTCATACCGATTGCCAAATAATAAGGAAAAACTTCCTCAAAAACATCTGTGTAGGTTTTGGGCGGTTCTTTACTTACTTCACTACCGCCCAGATCGCGTTTCCCTCAACTTCGTTTTCGTCAGTTAAGCTGGAAATCGTTTCTGCGTACATTTCCATGAGTGCACTTAGTAAGCCGGACTTATCCGCAACCTCATCGTAAATTTCATCAATAAACGCGCGTTTCAGCCCTCTGTGATTCTTAATAAACGCACCGGAAAACAGCATAGGAATCATAGTTACAGGCTTTTCCGAAATCTGTTCCAGCACAAAACCCTGGCCTTCTATCATGCGGACGCTCTGTCTGTTATACTCCAGCGTATAATCCTTTTCTTTGTAATTCAGTGTAATTTTACTCATAATGGCGTTCTCCTCATTTCTTAATATTTTGTGTGGGCGGGGTCACTGCCCCGCCCTTTAAAATTTTTTTACGCTGCTGCAAATTCTACAGCAGTAGAAGCCGCAATGTTGATTGTGAACTCAATAACTTCGTCCACACCCTTACCAGGAACACCGCAAGTGTGCTGACCCTGCCAGGTGAACTTAGAACCATCGGAGAACTCTAAGCTGTAATATAAAGCTGTGTTAGCTTTTTCGTTTACAGCAGTAAAGTCTGCCTTGGTATAGTTACAAGTGAATGTAAGCATATCCGAAGAACGAATGCCGGGGATGTTGGTAGTTGCCGCGTCGGACAGAGTTGTTGTTTCGAGCATGTTAGGTTCACCGATAAGGTCCGGGAAATCCTTAATATCAACAACCTTTTCAAGAGCACCTTCACTCTCGCCCATTTTGAGCGTTACGCCCAATGTGCTAATAGCCATAACTTATTACCTCCTAAATCGTTAATTACGCACCAATAGTAATCTTGACAGCCTTTGTTGCGTCGGTCAGAGCAGCCAGATAATACTTGCGGCTCCAAATGGTGTTCTGACGTGTATCTTCGTCACGAGCCTGTTCAACCTCAGTGCCACGCTTGTTAAACAGAGTTACAGCTTCGCGAGTACCACCCACGATAGTACCCTTAGTAGCATCTTTTTTGGTGTAGAGGTTCCAATCACCTACGGTACCAACGTAGCCCTGTGTTGCAAATTCCTTAACGTATTTGTAATCATCTTTAAGAGACTTTCTGATTGCACCCATATCGTCAGCGCAAACGAAAGCGAACTTCTCAATTCCGGGGAGATTCTCAACGTTAAGCAAAGAACCAGCATCTACGAAAGCGTCAAAGTTGAACGCAGTAGCAGGTACAATTAAAGTGGCCTTTGAAAACTCAGCATAAATGTCCGCGTTTACTGTGTTAAACATGTCAACTGCCATGTGACGAATACCGGTAGTTACAACCATCGGATCAGTCATTTCCTGTTCGTCATAATACTTAAATCTGTTCTGAGCCAACAGGATTCTGTATTCTTCCGGGGTGTAATTTACTTCGATGTCCTTAGAGTTACCAGCGCCCATAGCCAGCTTTTCGGTGCCGTTGGTTGCTGAGTAAACGTTGATTTTCTTAACCATGCCAGGGACGCCAGTTAAGCTGTTGTCAACTGTGCAGAACTGAGCAAGGTCAAGAAGTGAATTGTACTGATCCTCGATTTCGTTTGCGAGGACAAAATTTTCATAAATTGTATGTGCCATTGATTATTCCTCCTTAATTGAATAAATTTCTTTGTATGCTTCCGGGTTTTCCGTAGCAAATTTCTGTTTCTCAGCCAAGGACATTTTTGAAAAATCTTCCTTGGTGATTTTTTTATCCCCATCACCAGCAGGAGGTGTCGGGGTCGATTTCAGCAATTCAGATTTGAGAGCTTTTTCGCGTTCCGCTAAGAATTTAGCGTGGTTTTTAAATACAGTATCCATATCACCGGCTGCAGAAGCTTTCGCAGTGGCAGTAGCAAGTTCCTCTGAATAACCAATACCCATCCAGCGTTTTGTCAATTCTGTTACAGCTTTTTCCTGACGTAAGGTTTCAAGTTCTGCTTTCAATGCTGCCATTTCTTCCTGTTGCTGAATAGCTTTCTGCTCATCTTCTGACATTTTTTCGCGGAGCTGTTTTTTGTAACCAGCCGCTTCGCTTGCATACTTATCGGCTACGTCTTTCTTCACCCAACCAGTGTAATCTGGATCAGGAATATCCATAGCTTCCAGTGCAGCGAGTTTTTCCTCTGCGGTCATGTTCTCATAACCTTCAATGCTTGAAAAATCAATTTTCATGTTCGTTCTCTCCTTTTGCGTTTATCGAGTTCTCTCTCGTTTTTCCGTTTTTACGTCTTTTACTTGACGTTTGCGATTTGTGGCTTCTCTGCCAATAAAAAAAACGCCAACCGCCGAGTATTCCTCGGTAGCTGGCGTTCAAGACGCTCTGATTTCTGTAATTTTCTTAGCCGTGTCGAAATATACTTTGTTATCCTTCCGGCAACGCGGGCACTGTATTTCGCCCTTGCCGTTGAAATATCCAAGTAATTTCCCACATTTAGGACAGCGTACTTCGGTCATAAAATCACCGCCCCGTTTTTTTATCTTTATTCTTCGTGGTCTGTGCCGGCGCCGTTACCACCGGTTCTGTCACCTTCGGCTCCGGCGCCTTCGGGACCGGTGCTTTCCTCGTTGTCACTTTGTACTTCATTTTTAGCCGCCTCCTTTGCTTTCTTCTGATTTTCTTCCCACCACTTCTTGCTCTGTAAATATGCACCCTCAGGATCAAGGAACATTCCGCTATGCAGGAATGCCAACTCAGGGTGAATTTTCGGATTATTCAGCATCGTGGTTAAAACCTGGCTCTTAGTCTGCAAATTATCATAGTTTCTTCTGGAAAACTTAATATCAATATCGCGGACGTTTAAATCAATGCCGACCATATCTTTTAAAATCCGTAAAACAAGTCTTAAAAACTCTTTTTCGCTTCTCTTAAACTCGTTTTCTATGGATTTCATCTGTGCTTCGGCAGATTCCCAACCGTCACGCATTATAACCGCGCTTCCAGTGTCGCTTGTGCTGCTGCCGCCGTTTCGGTTCGGTAAGCCAGTAATCGTAAGCACTGTTTCATACAGATTATTCACAAGAACCTGAATGTCGTTCTGTTTCAAAGAATCTGACAAATACTTAGCGTCAACACCCTCCGGTAAGCATAACATTTTATATTCGTCAAGTTTCTTCGCTGTTTCGTCGTCTATGGTGCCGCCTAGCAGTGCTAAGAAACTATTTACAAACTGAACTACATCGTCAAGTCTGTTCGATTCAGCTTCGTTTATGGCATCCAGCAATGGCAGAACAATTTCAAACGCGCCAAGCATTGCTGCGCCGGTTTTATATTCAAATATCGGAACACAACCCAGCACGTGAGGGTCCTGTTTCTTAATTACACCGCTTTCAATTTCAAAATAAAACTCAGGCGTGTATACGCTGTATATTTCTTGCTTATTTTCTTTCACAATAAATTTAACAGCCATAACAACCTTTTCGCCTAAGCCGTTATACCGAACAACAAAACTATATCTAGGATCGAGTGTGTAAATTTTAAACGGCTCATCGGCATTAGGACCGGGCAAAACCATACGAAGGCCTAAACCGCAAGTATAAAACCATTCAGCAAGTTCGCTATCCTTAGCCTGCTTGTCCTCCTGGAACATATATTCATTTAAAGCGTTAATTCCATCGGTCAAACTTTCCTTCTGGCCTCTGCGGATATACTGTATCGGTTCGCCAAAGCCGTAGCCACGCTTAAACGTTACAACCTCGTTTGCTCTGTTTACGTTAATCTTGTGGTTGATTTCTTTACGAATTTCTTTCTCTTTACCCAAAATAGGCGTTTTGCCACAATAATAATCCCAAAGGTACTGTATTTCTCTCTGGTTCTTACTATGCGTAAGCAACGCCTTATTGAGCACTTCAACCACATTTTCAGCGGTGATACGCTCTACATCCGTATATATTTTTTCTCTACCAAACATCTGCAATTCGCTCACCACCAAGCAATCTATTTTTACACCTACATTATACAAATCTTTACAATATTTTTTCAATAGCCGGGACAAACATATATGTGATACTAGAATAATCTTTTTGCAACGCTGGCACTTTTTACGCCGTTTGTTAGAAATTCCACAAGCTGACCCAAACTATCCGGTGCGTCATCGTGAACATTTTTCGTTGTAAAACTAAATCTTGTAAGTTCGTTCATAAAACGTCTGTATTCATCGGTTCTATGTGCTTCGTCCAAAAAATAAAACTCTCTGATATTCGGTGCGTGCTGTTCAATTCGCATCAGTTTACTCATGTTCGTAGGTGCTTTTTTCTTAGAAATATTTATACTATAATTCTCTCCCTTAACTGCTTGGCTGATAACGTCAGCGTAAAAATCGCCTCCGTTATTCGCTTCAAATCTTCCCATTTTACACTTGTGATGCAGAATTTTACCAATTACGCGCGGTTGTGTTACATATTTATCTCCTTTATCAAACACAACATCATGTATATATACCGCGCTTCCGTACATATACGCAATCGGCATACTCAAACTATCACCACCGCCAAATGCCACGTCACACGCAAATAAAATATTATCCGGTTCTCCCGGAGGTAACACGCCGTTATAATAATTCAAACTATCCGACGGGAACGCCAGACCTTCTTTTTCGATGCCGTGCTGCATAAACAAACACTCAAAATCCGCGCTGTCTATCGTTTTCTTAATATCACGTATTTTCTCGGTTGTGTATCTGTCTGGATGCTCATATTCAAAATTACTCTGCTCGTTTTCGTCCCATACAGGAATCGCAATAAATTTATAGCGCGGGTCATTCTCATGTTCGCTTTTCATTCTGCTAATCGGATCATACGCACTCCATATTGTACCGAGCTGTATCTGTTTCACAGAATCACCAATCATACGTGTGGTAAGCGTGGCCGTATAATCACCATACAGCTTTTCCAAACGTTCCGGCGAACGTGCTTCCTCTTTATTCTTAACTAAGTCGTCCGTCACAAGGAATCTATTACTACGGGTACGGCCTGTGACAGAACCACCAAGCGATACTAAACCAAGCGTCGGAAAATCGCCGGCACGTCTGTACGAAATAGTTTTATATTCTGCCGATGTGTCCGGCATACCAAGGCCAGGGAATATTTCATGGAAACAATATTCTGCTGTGTCGGTAAGCATACTCTTAACACTATCAAGCATCATTTTTATCATGCCATCTGAATAACTAACATACATATTCGCACTCTTAGGCTCAGTTCCGGCTATGTACGACAGCAAGAATTTTATCATCGTACTTTTACCGGTTCCCGGAGGCATCGAAAACCCTAAGTACAACATATTCGGGTCGTCTATAAATTCTTGAATCTGTGTCGCTATCTTGTGTTTTCCTTCCAGCACTTTACGGCGTGGCAGCCAAAAACGCGCTTTCGGTTCTCGGTTCCATTCCATAGCAACCATAAAATCATCAAAACTATACTGAGCAGAATACATATACGTCCGCTTAATCAAGTCATACATCGTGGCACTCTTGATTTTCATGGCCTCAGCCCTTATCCAGCGAACATAATCATCAACGCTTTTTCTGTCCTCGATACTCATTAAAACACCAAACGCATCCGTTAAACTTTCCTCTGTCTGCTGCGGTAAATTCTTTATTTTCTCAATTACTGCAATTTCCATCATAACGCCTCCGCTTCTTCCCATGCTTTGTATATTTTTCCACCTTGATATGCAAACCAATCAACCATTGCTTCATTTTTCGCCCAAGCTTCTGTTTCACCAGAACTCTCCGCTAAACCACTTTCAAACAGAAATGCGTGTACAATTTCGTGACGCAACACCTTCTTTACATAACAATTCATATCATTTAAAGTGCCTATTTCTTTTTCGTGTTCAGCTCTGACAGCAATTTCTTTAGTAGTCCAATCGGTGTAGCCGTCGCAAATATCAAACGTTTCATCATCGTTTATACTCCTAAAGAAAATCTTATAATCCGTGCCTAATACATTTACAGTTTTCATTCTCCATACCTCCTAAAAAATATATAAAAAAAGAGCACCACTCACATTTCTGTGAATGGCGCTCTGGGCGCTCTATGTATTTATTCTATTATTTCACAATTACCTATTTCTGTAGAATTAACTGTCGAAACCTCTCTTACTTGTCCCATGAAGGTGTGTGTTTCACCCCTGTAATCAAATGGTTTCAACACTTCTTCGTTGACCCAACAAACAACTCTTAGACCAGAACCGCCCTTCTCACCATACAGGTAGAAACTGGTCATCCCAGCTACATTGTGAGCGCTGAGAACTTTGCCCGCAATCTGTACCCACTTGCCATTATATTTCGCTTTAGCTGCGTCCGTATTTGAATTTATTTCACTCGCAAAATGTGAAGCTGTAACAACAATCGGCACACTTCTGCTGCTTCCAGGCTCTTTAATAGGTTCTGGTTTTGCGGTTGGCGTCGGCGTTGGTGCAGGGGTAGAAGTTGGTTGCTCAACCGGGACTTGCGTTTGTGTTTCTTCGGTTGATGTAACAATATTCGTTTCGTCGCTTGTTTCTCCTAATTCTCCGATTGCAATACCATTAATTATAAAAGCTATAAAGCATATTATAATTGCCTTGCCAATATGTTTTCGGTTCTTTTTTGCAATTAATAGAATTAACCATACTACCGGTAGCACTAAAAAACCAATCGCAAACAGTAATTCCATTAAAATCATTATACTAATCATAATATATCCCCTTCTCCGTTTAAGCCCGGCGGCTAATTAACTTTAATTCTTCTTCACACAGCACTTTTCAATATCTTCAAGAAAATCATCAATGCTTCCTCCACTATCAAGAAAACGCTTTATTGCCTTTGCTGTCATATACATTAAACCAACTTCTTTACAAACAAATTTTTCAGATTCTTTTATATCTTCATCCTTCAAAAATTCCACACCACAACCTCCTTACGCATATTCACGCGCTAACTCATACCAGCGTGTCCGTCCAACACCGGCCTCTGCTAGGGCTTCTTTCAGTGTCAACAGCCCAGCCTTTTGTTTGCTCAACACTTCACAGAAATTTTCCGGTCTTTTCTCCTGCCGACCAAACCCACGGCCAGTTTTCGCACTTACTCGTTTTCCGTCCACTATCGGCATTTCAGCAATACCTTCTGCCTGACGAACTTTAATTTTATTTCGCTCTTGTTCAGCAATCGTCCCCAGCACTTCTATTAAGATGTTGTTTACCATTTCAAAAACCCATTCTTGACCGACAGGGAACTTCATCAACGTAGTAGGTAAATCCAAAACGCGGACAATAACCCCCTGCTTCCGCATCCATTCAAGTTCTTTTTTTATTTCTTCCTTGTTACGGCCTAAACGATCAAGTTCCTTAATAACCAGTTCGTCGCCAGAACATAATACGGATTTTAATTTCTGATAATTTACACGTTCAAAATTCTTTCCGCTTTCTTTATCGCAAAATATATTCTCTTCCGAAAACTCAGCATACGCACGAGCAGCGGAAAGCTGCCTCGCTAAATTCTGGTCCCGTGCAGATACTCGGCCGTAAAAATAAATCATCGTTCTCTTAACCCGCCTTTCTCTACTACATAACTCTCTCGCTTATCGCCGTAATCTTTAGGTTTAACAACAATTTCATATCCCATTTCTTCTAATAATTCAATCGCTGTGTTTACCTTCATGTTCTCATTCTTTAAGCGGTCGTTCACCACTTGCGGCTTTACACCAAGAGCAGAAGCTATATCGCTTTGCGTTTTCTTGCGTCCGTCGGCCTTCTGTGTATTCTTCAAAACTTCAAAAATTATTTCGTTGATTTTCATTCCTTTTTCTCCCTCTCTTGTAAATCTTGTACTAAGTATATCACGATAAATCTTGATTGTCAAGAGGCGTCTTGAAAAAAAGTTGCTTTTTATTATTTTTTTCTACTGAAACGCTTCACCCGGCGCGATTCCGGCGCGTATATCCCCCGCCGGGGCAAATAACGCCAGAACAGCAACAAAACAAGAACAGATCAAAAACGAAACGCGAAACAAAACAAACACAAAACAAGAACGGCCCCGCGCTTGTGTCGTCAAAGTGTACAAAAACGACACTATAAATTTGTAAAGATTTATCTTGATATTTTATTGAATATGTATTGACTTTAAAGATAAATCTTGATATTATATATTTACAAGATAAATCTTGATAATAAAACTAAATGAAAGAAGGAATTAGAATGAAAGAATTACAAAGAATGTGTGAATCAATCCGCGAAGAATTAGAACAGCTTTATAACAACGACTGGACCGACGAAGAATGCGACCAACGCCAGGAGGACGGCGAACCGTGCGACCTATACGATTATTTTAGCGACTGTTTAGATATTGAATATACAATATCAAGCCGCGGCGAATACTTAGGCGCCTCAATTTGGGTAATTATCGGCGGGCCGTCCATCTGGATTGACACAAGAGAAAAAGAAATAAAAGGCCGTTGGGGATCGGATGCCGTAAATATATGGTTACCTTCTGAAATATCCAATGAAATAGATAATATTTTCGAAGAATATTACAACTGTATGAAATAAGGAGGTCAAACAATGAGAACCTTTTTAGACTTTATATATATTAGTTTTGTTTTAATAGGTATTCCCTTTTTAGGCTCCGGCCTCATTGAAATGATTTTATAGGAGGAATAAAAAATGAATAATTACAACATTTTTACAGAATCAGAAAAACAAAAATATTTTATTATCAACATTATAAAGATAGCGGGCGCCACGTTAACCGGCGTCAGTGGATGCGGGGCCGGTTATTATATCCAGCTTGACGCAACGCCAGAACAAGCCGACAACATTAATTTAATGTTAGGAGGCGCGACGGTATGAGCATATTTTTAATAATATTTGGAATTGTTTTTTATTTACCAGCTGCAATTATTATATCAATCACAAAAAAATACATGTAATCGGAGGAATTAAAAATGAAATATATACACGAATTAACAGACAACGAAAAACGCGAACTAATAAAAAATAATAGCACGCTTGCTAATATGGTATATGATGACATGATAGAAAATGAAATGTATTTTATAACCGAACAATTAGACTATATCCGCGCCGGGCTGCGTGATTATAGCATCGGAGCATATAACCGAAATATTATAATTGTTTCGGATGCGCTAAAATTCCTTGACGGCCTGGAAAAACTACAACAATATTATTGTACTTTACCGGACAATATGACAACTGAAATCAACACGGTTTTATTGGCGCGTGATCGCTTCCGATCAATAGATATGAGCTATAACAATTTATATAATCTTTCTGTTTGGCTGGATCAAAAAGCTCAATATTTTGCGGACTGTATAACAGATTATTTTAGTAGATGCCTGGAGCCGTCGCGCGACGACATAACAAATTATTTTATTGAATTTTACGCGGACGAAAGAATGAACGAAAGTTATTATATTAAAGATGGTATTTTATATCAAACTACTACTAAAAAAATAGCATAAAAACAATAATCCCCGGCGCACGGGGATTTTTTAGGAGGGTAAAAGAATGATTTTTAATTATGAAAAACTTTTAAAAAAAACCGGATGCAGCTTTAACGATTGGAGCGACCTTTTATATTATTTAAATAATTTATTAGATTATCTGACGACGCACAACAAAAACTACACGAAAGAACAATATAATAAAATTGTTCTGATCAATGATATTATTAAATGTTTACAAGATTAAAAACAATAAAACCGGCGCCGCGTGCGTCGGTCCTTTTTTTTACCCGCTTTTATAGCGGGCTTTTTTGCGTTTTAAGGCGTTTTATATATCCAGGTATCAAACAATATATATAACTATTAAAAACCGTTTTAAAGCATGTTTTTAGGCGTTTAAACTATATACATATATTATTATATGCCGTTTAAACGCGTTTAAATGCCGTTTTAAGCTGTTTTAATTATAGCGGCGCCCGTTTACCTTCTGGAGCTATTAAAACAGCTTAAAAACGATTTTAAAGCGCTTGTGTTATGTGCTGCACATATGCCGCTATACCTGGAATATAAAAAAAAGCGACGCCCGCCGGCCTGCATCAGACAGGAACCGGAGCGGGTGCCGCTATTTTTTTTGTGTTTTTTCTGACCGACTTTTTGAAATCAGATTTTGAACGTGCCCTCACGCGCGCGTCTGGCTCTGAAAGTCGCTAAAGGTTCTGAAAGTCGCTATAGTCGCGAGGCAAAGTCGCCAGCAGATGCGCGAAAAAGTCGCTCGCGCGTGCGTAAAAGTCGAAAAGTCGCTAAATTTCTTCATCAGGTGAAGGAAGTTCCGCGTATTTTGCTTCAATAGTCGCTCTATCTTGGAAGTTTTCACCTTGATTCGGTGTTAAAACTACGTCTTGCTGATCTTTCATGCCGTAATAGTTCTTCGCTCTGAACATATAAACAACCGGTTGGATTTTTCCTTCCTGTGCAAGTTCTGCGTCCAAACTTGCGATTAAATTTTTCGCCTTTTTTAGGATGTTCGCGGTGGCAGGACCTAAGCCTGGTGTTTTTCCCGTTTCCCAATCAAAAACAGTATTCCTCGGCATACTTAAAGCAAGACACATCTTTTCCACAGTGGGAAGTTGGTTAGTCTCTTGGCACGTATGAAAAAACCAATTCAAACGTTCGCAGAGTTCTTCTTCTGTTTTGGGAGGTTCATCAAAAGCCTTTGAAACCGCTAAAATATTATGTAAAGCCTTACCAATAAAGACACGTTTATCATCGTCTTGCTCTAATTTTTTTAAGCCCATCTGAGGTAGATTCATAGCCGCATTAGGATTTTTCAGTTTACCCATAATATATCCCTCCAAATTTTATTGATTAAGTGTACAGCGTATGCCACACATTATTTTTTCATGATGTTTACATTTTGAACAGCAGTACAAACAAATATGTTTTCCGTAATGCTGATTGACCGCCGGGTGATTACACGTAGCGACGGTATAAGAATTAAAAAGTCGCTTGCACCTATCGCATAAGATAGTGTATTCCTTATTTTTAGTTGCCAAGAAAAAAATCACCTCCTAAAATTTATAATGTACCGGGTGTACCAAGCAAGAAAGTTGTTCAGCACTATATAGCTATTTTATAAATTGCCTTAGATACCTTATTTATTTTTATTTTTACTTGGAACACTTGGAACAGTAATAAGAAAAGATAGTCGCAGAGCGGTTTTGAGCCGTTCCAGGTTAAAACGAAAAACCTGGCACAAACCCGGAACACCTTGGAACACTAAGGTGGTTTTTCTCCTAAAAAATGGTATTTTTTAATTAAAAAGCTGATATTTTTTAGTAGTGTTCCAGGTTGCTGTTCCAGGTTGACGTCAACGAAACTCAAAAACTCTCGTCGGCACACCGTTAATTCTCACGCGGGCATCTTTTACAATTTCCTTCCGCATCTGTTCCTTAAACTTAGGAATAAAACGTTCCCTTGCAAGCGGTTTATGCCCTGTTCGTTCGCACCAATCTTTGTACCAGCCGTAAATCTCATCACGGGTCATAGTCCCTCTGAAACTATAATCCTCGCAGAAAACAGACACCGGATTAGATGTTGTTTCAAACTGCCGTAGCATATCAGTTTGGTCCGGTGTGTCGGTGAAATATCCTACTAATTGTAGGGTTTTATAACCTTGATAGCACCAGTTGAAAATGCCCGGAAGTTCTGCGATAAGTTTAGGAATAAGATTTATATCCCGTTCGTGCTGCAGTGGATCGTCCGGGTCGGGATTTTCCACGAAACGGCACGGAAAGTTTATGAACTGAAAACGTCGGTTAAGGCCGTTTACGATGTCGGCGGTTGGCATCTGGTTACAAGCGTAAATAAGTTTGCATCGCGGGATGAAATCGACGTGTGTCATGCCTTTGTAGCAGGCTTGAATAGTTGTTCCGTCTGCGATTTTTAGCATCCACTCACGGATTTCGCCACGTGTAAAGTCGCTGTTAATGTCTGCACCGATATTGAGCAGAGAGTCTTTCAGGCGTATGCGCTGGAACTCTGCTGTTAAGCCGTTCGGCTCGATGTGCGTAACGTTTTCGTCGCCGTATATTTTTTGCAGAATTTCTAAATAAACGGATTTTCCGTTGCCGCCGTCACCCATAAGGATGAAAACTTTCTGATGTTTGCAGTCCGGGAACAGAATGTACCCGCCAATGAACTGTAAGTTTTCTGCTGAAATAGGCTCGTCGTTCGTGATTGTTTGTATGAATTTTTCCCACACAGGACACTTAGCGTCCGGGTCGTAGCTGTAATTCATACAGATAGAACAGTAATCGGTTTCTGAGAAATCTCGAAAAGCACCGGTTTCGATGTCGAGAGTTCCGTTTTGGAATGTGATTACCGGTTTTCTGTCGAACTCGACTTTGCGAAGTGTACGGCCTTTAAGCAGATTATTTACAGCGCCGATGCGTTGAGCTGTAGAGAAACGCTTGCCGTACAGAGTATCGGCATAGTTTTTGATAATGGCATCGGATATTTTTTTCCAGCGCTTGCCGTCCCACTCGTAAAAACCGACTTGTTCTATGAATATGACGTTATGTTTTTTTACGATTTCGTCAGCTATCATAGATTCTGTGGGAGCTTGTGAAGCTTCCTTCTGCAAGGCGTTTAGTTCTCGTTGAGAAAAATTATCCTCACACGCTTGGATAATGCTTGCCAGAGTTGTTTCGGTTGTGAAACGATTCACAGAGAATATGAATTTTCGCAGCTCGTCAAGTGTTTTGCACTGACTAGCTAAGAACGGCATACCTGGCTTTGCGTTATCGACGATTGCTGATAATTTACCGCCGTCGGCATAATATTCTGAAACGTCCTTATATTGCCCCGGAACCTTGCCGACAACGAACGGGATTTTATTTTTGAACAGTGTTTGCGCCATATCCAGTGAAAATTTATCCCCGGCATGAGAATTTGCGTCGTTGTCGTATACAATAAGAACGTTTTCGTATTTTTTGCACACAGAAATCACGGTTGAAATCTGGTCCTTAGAAAATCTGCCTGTTATAGCGGATATAACCGGATAGTTTTGACACTCGAAGGAAACGGCATCGAAATATCCTTCCGCGATAATAAGTGTGTTACCCTCGCGATTTAAAGTTTGCATACCCCACGGAATGTGCTGACAGTGGTCGTCGATTTTTTGTTTACGATATTTTGAATCTGGATAAGCACCGCCGGGCATAGCACGTGTAGCATAATAACAGACGTATGGATCGCCGCTTGATGAAAAATACGGCAGGAACAGACGGCCCCGTAAGTCGCCATCGGTAACACGGCCTATCATAAGTCGGTCGATGTCTGCACCGGTTAAACCTCGTTGCTGCAGATATGAACGGTCATCGTCCGTTAAAGATTCGTGATAATGTGCGGTTTTTGCGTTCATATTATGTGTATACTCCACCCAGCCGTCAGAACGAATATCAGAAACGCCTGTAAGGTGTGCAAGCTCTCTGATTGCATCCCCGCGGTTGCCATTGTGTGCATAATATGAACAGAACTCGATAACGTCACCACCGATACCGGAACCATAATCATAGAAAAAATCATCCATAACGATAAATGATGTTTTGTTACTTGCTCCGGCCCTGAGAGGTGACACGCACCGGTCCCCTGATTTATGTATTGGTAAACCGATGCGCTGAGCGTATTCCACACACGAAATACCAGATTTAATTTTTTGTATATCTACCATGTTATGAACCTCGCTTGTAATCGTATTGTTTTCGTCTAGTGCTGGCGTATTCTCTATAAATTTTCCCGTCCGATTCGCATTCGTCGGTAAACCATACATGATTACACTCTAAGCATTTACGTTTTCTGTAAATAGCATCACAATCAGAAATTGAATCGTAGACTTTAGATTTTCCACCACATAACGGACACGTCATACACAACACCTCACTATAGTTTTGATTTTGCTGCTGCGATTTCGTCATATTTTTTACGGTCACTGTCGTATTGCTCTTTTGTTTTGTAAAAAGAACACTCGCGTTTTTTACATACAGTGTCTGTTAATACTGAACATTTGTTGCACTTTTTCATAAAAGCAAAGCAGTCTGTTTTCACTGACATACGTTGTCACCTTCTTCCTGTAGTAAAATTGATAGTAAAATTAAATAATTGATGTTGTCACCGAGTTTTTCATCCCATAATTCACGGGGGATGTTAAAACCTTCTTCATGACGGCGAATTAAATCATAAACAGATACCGTGTGTTTCGCCATCATCCCGGCAAGCGCTGTAACAGGGGAACACCCCTGAACTGCGGCGGCGACCTTGAAATTATGAAATTTGTCCTCGGTTGCATATTCGTTTGACTTTGCACTGAGCGTGTCTACGCATTTGCTTAAAGTAGCTTCTAAAAGCTGATTAAATCTGTCGTTTTTCATGTATTTTAGAACCCTCCTTAATAATTTTTCCCGTGTTTATACGGCCTGGATTTATTAAATTCGTGCTTCTGTTGTACCAGCGCATCCACATCTACACCGGCTGCAGCGCACCAATCCAGAATACGAATCAAGCAATCTATCATTTCTGTGGCAATGCCTTCCGGTTTTCCGTTTTCAACGTAAATAATAGGATTACCTTTTCTATCTTCCTCCAAGGCTTCTGAAAGTTCACTGTGGCATAACGCAACGATTTCTGCGAAACTCCTTGGATCGTCCCACCAGCCGTGTTCTACGGCATTTTTATGTATTTCTTTTGATAATTCTGTTAAATTCATTTTTATTTACCTCCTAATAAGAAAAACGCTTCCAGTTTTTTTATATCTAGCTCTTAATGTTTCTTGACACACATTTAATTTTTCTGCCAATTCGGGGATAGATAGCATTTCGCCATTATACTCAAACTTCAATTTTGCGTTTTCCCTGCGATATTTTTTCATAGATGCAGATATTTTTGCCTTTTGTTCTTCTGAAAGTATTCTCTCTGTAACATGGCTTGCCATCATCCCTCACCAACTTTCATAAAAATGTTTATGTTTGCTTCTTCCTGTAAGGTTTTTTCTAAGTCAAACAAATTGACATATCCCTTATTGATAGAATCAGCAAGATTTTGCATATGGTCATAGATTCGTTTAAGTCTTTTAATGCCGTAACCTTCTTTGTCACGCATGACAGTAAGAAAGAGTACAAGCCCATATTTCAAAGCCTTGTCAGATGCATCACGTTTCATCTTCTTAATGTCTGATTCACGCAACATAATGTGTGGATTTTTCTTTTTCATTCCGTCTTACCCCCAATTACTTTGATGAACTACTAATCAAATAGCGTATGTATTCGTATATCGTCTTTTCGGGTATACATACGGCTTCGCAAATATCAAAGCATTGTACCAATAAAATGAATACTCCAAAAAACGTTGCAACCATAGATATAATAAATCTCCAAGTTATACCCTCATCAAGGTCACCAAAATATCTATAATTACCTCTGCTTTTCCAAATAGATTTTGTGCAATACAATCCACAAATAAAAAGTACAATGCCAATCACTACCCAAACAGTAGAGGTTACAATTTCCCATTGTATAAACCTTTTCATAAGTTCCTCAAGATATGGCATAACATTTTCGCCACTCCAATCAACGGCTACCCCTATTCTTTTGCTTAAATCATCTAAAATTTTAATAATTTCATTTGACATCATCTGTCGCTCTCCTTTCATTAAAACCAACTTTTCATAGGCTAAAAGTATGTTTTGAGTGAAAAAACCTCTCATAAAACGATAAAACTATGAAGAAGTCACACTTTTAAGTGGTTTTTCCCCCATCCATTTTCGCACCGCAATGTGGACAACGGATTGATAATGATTGTCTATATCTCCATTGGTGTAATTCGTTTATATAACATTCCAAAAGTGCCTTTTCACCGCAATTAGAACAAACGTATGTAGGATTAGCATACTTGCCATCCCACTTATCAATCCATTCCCCATGCTTCACTTCTGCCATGTCATCAACTGTCTTTCCATCCATAGCCATTTGTGCTGCTTTTTCAACAAGCTTATATTTTCCCTCGTCATCCGTTTCAAACTGCAAAGCATATTCACCTTTGCCTTGCTGTGATTTCCAAGATGTTGCCATCATGCATCCTTCCTTTCACCGTAACTGCAAAAGTCATCCGCTTTTCTACAAGCACTATGCCTTCTACACTTGTAATATCCTTGAAAAATTAAAGGTACTGCCCGTTTACAATTCTTGCACCTTACCACTTCCACAACATCGGCTGTGGGTTGTTCGTTGATGATGGAAACAACCTCTTTCCAATCAAGGTGCGGTGTAGATATTTCACCAAGACTTGACAGATTTGCTCGGTGGTATATTTCTTTTAATATTGCATCGGCATCTTTATATTCAGCCATCACTCCGCACCGCCTTTCAATACGAGTAATAATCGTTCAAGCGGAATTTCCATCTCAATACGTTTTCCGCATTTAACGCAGTAATTTCTAATCTTTACTGTGTATGTACACTTGTTATACGATACCCAAAGGTTCATCTCTGAGTATCTGTGGCGACAAAAAAATTGTGTTAATTTCCTCACCCCTGCACACCGCCTTTCAACACTTTCTTTGCTGTAGGATCTGATTTAACTCTATTGTAAAAATGATTTTCAAACTCGCCGTATAACTCTGCAATTTTCTTCTCATCTTCGAGTGATTTTGTTCGTGCTAATTCCCTTGCCTTGCTTTGTATATTGTCTAGCATTTCTTGCGGTACAATGTTATTTTCTACGAGATATTTTTTTAACAACAAAACTTCGTTGTATGCCACGTTTTTTCTAGTTTCCATTTCACTGTTGCTATGGCATACGGCAACCATCATTTTTTTAATGTGCGACAACTGTTGTGTGATGATTTGTTTGTCTGAGCCTTTTGCTCTTTGTGATTTCTTGATGAGTGAGTTATACTCTTCTTGCATCGTTGTCAGTAATGTTTCACTTGTCATTACTGTAGAACCACATTTTTTGCACTTAACAAGTTTCATCCCTCGCCACCGCCTTTCAATGCTTTTTCCATTCTTTTAATAGCTTCCTCACAGTACGATTCCCTCAAAAATTTACTATCTAAAATCCCACCTTTTAGACATTTACCTTTTGGTGAAGATTGTGTGCAAAAATCACATTTTGTCATTCGCAAACACCTTCCTTTCGCAATGCCTGTTCTGCTTCTTCTCTTGTGAGGAATACTGTTTTGCCGAACTCCTTAAACTGAACACTTAACGAACAATCAAATATACCATTTACATATCTTACAAGGTGTACATTGTTGGCAATTTCATCTTCTGCATACCAAACTCCAACAACTTTACATTCATAAGGCTTTTTTACTCGTTTATCAGCTACAACCTTATACACCGTCTGTCCCACCTTACAAGGCGGCACAATGACACCATTTGCAAGAAGGTGGTCGGCAATCTGTTCGCTATACAAATAATCGCCTAACAACTCAATCAATCTATCACGCATTATTCTTCTCCTTTCAACAATTCTGGGTTATCGTGGATGTTGCCGATGATTTCAATAGAGCCACGGTAGTTTATTAGCGGTTCACATTCAAACACGCCATAGTTACCATCTTCAATATGTCCGTTCTCACCCAAATAACCTAGGTAACCATATATACAAAGAACGAATGAGCCATCGTGAAATTCAACTACCATTTTGTCACAATCATCGTCAAATGGTTTAGCTAAATCCCCCTCAAAAATCTTCTTTCCGTTCTTGTCGGTCAACCCTGTGTATTGTCCTACTGTTTCGGGGATGACTTCATAAGTTATACGAATAACATTCGTACCTATGCAAATTTCTGTCGGAGCATCTTTCTTATCAGGAATAAAAAGGTTACCAAAAACCCAATCTCCATTATTCCTCTTACCCCTAAACAAAATCTCACGCATTATCAACACCGCCTTTCTCGGTTTGGTGATCTTCCATTAAGTGCTGAATCGCAAGTTTGTTCATTAAATGCGTAAAATCAATAATATCCATCGTGTTACCCGTTACCTTGTTAAAGAACATATTAAGAGCAAACACCATTGCCGTAAAATCTTCTGTTAAGTTTTCGTCATCAAGCTTCATTTGTTGTGTCAACTCTTGTTGTCATTCGCTTCTGTATGCGTTTGTAATCATCGTTAAAAAAACTAAAATTTTATCGTTAAAATTCATTTCTCCCAATCTTCCTTTCTAATCGTAGAATTAGCCGTTTTCTTCGGTTACTCGCTTTTGAATTGCGATTTTATTGGATATTCCTAACATTCTGCTTCAAGACATCTACTATATGAAATTGCTGAATTTTTCTCATTGCAATGCAATTTAGATATTCTCTCCAATTAAATGTGTTCAATACCCTAATAATATCTTCTCTTTTTTCTTGATTGTTTATCTTAATTTTATATTCAGCAGAATAACGCTCGTCCTCTTTGAGAATTTTACCTGCTGTTCCATCTCCCCAATAGCACATACGAATATCAAATTCCTTATCTTCATATCCTGTGCTATCTTGCCTATAAATCGTTATGTCTTTTAGTTTTGCAGTGGGCTTTTTGTTTAATTCTCCCGTTTCAGGTCTTTTATATATATTAAAACAACAATGTAAATCTCTGTCTGTATAGTGCTGCACACCCAAATCTTCACTGTAAACTAAATCAAATTCATACATCGACCTTGTATTATTCAACTGACTTATTGGCAATATAAAAGCTATGTAATCGGCAATCTCAACTGACTTCTTAAAGAACTTCTGTGCCATATTCAAACATCTGCCATAGGGTGGATTCCCTATAATCAATCTACCCCACAAATATTCGATATCAGTAGCTAAATAATCCGCTTTTAAAATATGCGTAAATTTAGACTTACATTCCGGCTCTATATCATAAGCAAAATGTGGGTATTTTCCTTGGTGGTGAAGGAAACTGCCATTTCCTACGCTTGGTTCAATAATTTCAGATATGTTGTTTTCTCCTATTATTTCTATCACCTTATCCCAACAGTAATTTGCTATTGGAATAGGCGTATAATATTTATCGTTTTGTATTTTTGCTATCGCATTTCACCTCTTTTTCTCCTTAAAACGGCTCAACCACAAGAACTTTCATTCTATGTAAAACATCACCCGTTTCAAAGTCGAGAGAACGTTGTAATTCATAAAGTTTTTTAGTCTTTATTTCTTCCGCTATCATATGCACAAGTTGTTTTTCTTTCTCATCGTCAGGAATATAACCTAATCTTGCATCCTTCAATATAGCGCAAAGTTCTATCGGTTTTGGTCTGTAAACCTTAAATTCCGACATCGGCAAGGTATAACCACCAAGTTTAAGAATGAGCCAATTTTTTAGTTGTTTAATTAGTTTCTGCATTTGTTAATACTCCCTCCTTTAGGTGGTTGGTTGGTGTTCTTTTGGGTGTTTCGTTATCTTACTTCCACAATAAGGACAGAAGATATATGCTCTATATGGTGCATTTTCATATACCACTCTTTCACATTCAGAACATTTACACCCAACCAAATGATTATTTTCATTTCTCACATACTCCCAATGAGCCATATTAAACCTCCTTAAAATCGTTCTTCTATTGCTCCGTCAGTGTTTCTGCAATCATGTCGATAAAATTTTCCCCCATCAACCCTCTTGTCTCTTGTTTAAATATCTCCGCAAACTTGTTTATTCCGTCACGATAGCCCTTTTCATATTGGCATCTGTCGTACCGTAAAGCCTTTATAAGTTCTTCCTTGTCGACATTTACACCAATCTCAAACAGATAATTGTACACATATTCTTCTTGTTTTTTATGTACTTCTTCTAAAACATCGTTTAATTGTGTGTAAACCGTTATCGGAGATTCATACATCGCTTTCACCTACCACTTCTTTTAAAAGTTTGCCGATAAAGTTATCATCAACTTCATACCTACAATTTCCGTCATTATCCTTACGAGTAGCCATTGCTCTCTTCTTAAACAACGACACAAATTGTTTTACTGCTCTTTCGCCATCTGTTGAATATATGTCACAAAACTTTTGCAACCTCTCAATCTCTGCCTTTTGGCGGTTGAATAAATCAAGCACTTCATTTAAAAGATGGTCATAGCAATGTGTTTCTTCTAACAGAGGACACAACGAACAATCAGAACCTAACGGCAGGCATATTTCCAAAGCCTTTATAATCTCGTTATCTGTCATTTTCAGCACCTCACTCATATGTAATGTCATCAAACACAACCGGAATCAAAGTTTTCAGTTCGTCAAGCAAAGGTCTAGTGACTTCAAGCATCTGAGGATGTGCTTTCCCTGTTACGTTTGCCGCCCTTAACTTGAAGAAATGTCTCCATTCACGAAGGTTTGCTGACATAACCAATTCTGTTTTCAAGCTGTTTGGCAAAACACTTCTTGCTTCCTGCGCTGTACATCCCCAATCAAGCATTTTAAAATATGACCATTCTGCAAATTCACAACTTGATCGCCAAAATTCAAACCCATCTGTTCCTTCTTTTAAGAATAAAGGTTTAATGAATGTAATTTCGCTTCCAAAATCGTCTTTTGCATAATTGCAATATCGTGTAGACTCCTGAGCGAAAGATGCAAGTCTGTGTCTGACAATCTCGTGTGAAACACCTCTGTCAACAACAAACTTTACTGTGAACGATGCGTGTTCCAGCATCGCTTCGTGTCCTCTTTTGATAAGACCTGCAACAAATTTTTCGGCAGAATCGTCCTTGATTTTATCCTCAGACTTGTAGCATACTCTTCCGCATTGTTCAATCTTCTTCAAGATTTCCAGACCGTTGATTTCATCAATAATCTGTGTATATGGTTTGATGGTTTTCATTCCTGCACACCACCTTTGAATGATACATAGGTTTCTTTATCTACTGTTTCCCAGCGTTCTTCTGTCGTGCCATTGTTATATGATATTTGATATAAAACCTCATATTTTTCCGGCCTCGTTACAGTATGAACGTTCGGCATAAGTACAAAACCACCTTTCAAAAATGAGTATTTGTGTTGATAATCCGTTACAACATCGTTATATGATTCCGTATAGCGGCAATCTATTGCCTTTCTCCCCGTTTCTTCCCTTACCTCGATGCAACCACATAATGCTACCAATAAACACAATACCGTTAAAATTGCAATAATCTTTTTCATTTACTTTCATCCTTTCGGTTCTAATTTTTCAATATGTTTTAGTTTCTTAGCTTCTACGCCATGCTTATAACCATCGTTATAACCGTCTCTTGCACCACGGGCATAACCAATCACAGAAGCCATAAATAAGCCAACGAAAATAATTAAAAATAACCATAAATTCGTCATTTCTTATAACCTCTCTTTCTCTTAATTCCTTTTAACTCTACCTCGTTTTTCATGGTCTCGGTCATTTTTTGCAGCTGTAATTTTATCGTTTATAGCCTTTTCTTCTTTTGACCATTCAGCGTATTTCTCACAAATACTGTGACATTCAGCGTTTCGGTCATGGCAACCCTTACATGGGGCACATGGTTTACGATAAAATAGTGTTTTTGTAACGTCGTGCATATTCACACCGCCTTTACTATCTCTAGCGCTTCTTCAATGCTATGAGCACAGCCGGTAATGGCACCGGCCTTTTTCATAGCGTTTAAGAATTTTTGTTGATCGTCTCGCGGTTCTTCACCGGGCATTTTTACTTCTATGTATATAGCCTTACCATCTGAGATTCTATGACCGAAAATATCACTCTCGCCGTGGTGCCCTATGTTTACGAGTGTTCCGTACTTCGTATAGAACTGGCCTACAGTGTGGTTTCGTGCTACGCAGCCGTTTTGACAGAGAGCGCAAATTATGCGGTTTTGGAGTTCCGTTTCAGCTTGAATAAGTCAACACCTCCTCTAAATCCAGTAAATACGATTATCCATCAGGTTTTCTATGTTATAACAAATCCAGCAGCAACCTTTGTTGAACACTTGTGTATGGCCTAAAAACTTAATTCTTTTTTTAAAAATCAGAATAGATAGTTTGTCAGAATGCTTTTGATAGAGTTCTGCCCGTTTTGGCGTTTCTAAGGTTGCTAATGGAAGCAGCAAACAACAAGACTTTACTTTCCCAGTATCAATTAACTCAAATGTGCGTTCAATAATTTTATTTTGGATCGAAAACGGTGGATTACTAATTAGTAAATCGCATCCTTCCGGCGGCTCAGTTTTAAAAAAATCATTACCCAAATCATCAAAAATATGAGTTGCTTTGTACTTCAAATTTAGCTCGTCGGCTTTCAACTTAAATTCGCTATCATAATTATTAAACGGAAACCAGATAGAGTTATATTTTTCTATACCAATAATTTTGTATATGCACTCCACAACAAAACGTGGAGTTGCCACATGGTCGTTATTTGTTCGTTTGTCCGCTTCATAAGCAGTTAATACTTGCTGCATCGGAAACACAGCTCCCTTCTATTTTTTTCTTCCTCTCATTACTTGCGCCGCCCAGAACGCAGGGTTTTTATAGCCTCTCTGTTTTCCTAACTGTACCAGCGCTTCAAAACTATCGGCTCTCCCTTGTTCCTGGCGCGCTTTTTTCATTTCTGCCTCAACTCTTGCTGTTTCTTCTGCTGTAATACGCTGTAATTCTATTTCCTCGTGAGCTTTTATCTCCCTGGGATGTAGCGGGTACTCTGTACCACAAAACGGGCAAATAGGAGCAGTTTTGAACGTCATAAAACATTCAGGACACGAACGAATATAAAAATCGCCGTTCTCGTTTAGCTGTTTTTTACGTTTCAAAGGCTCTCCCAGCGACCACTCTCTATCATCGTCCGGTAAACCCACCCGGGTATAATTGGCCACGAAGTCTATTATCTTAGCTGTTTTCCCCGGCATATACCTCATGCACCGCATCATCTGTTGTATTCCCAGCGCTACAGATTCGGTGGGACGGAGCAGCATTACACAAGAAATTTCATCAATAGATATACCTTCTGACAACAACGTACAGTTACAAAGCACTGTGATTTTTCCATTTCTAAAATCATCCATAATACGCTTTCGTCGTGCTGCCGGTGTTTTAGCAGATAAGACTTCGGCACTGATTCCAGCGTTTTTGAACGTTTCCGCTGTTTTTGTTGCGTGTTCAACAGATATACAGTAGCAAATGCTTTTTTCGCCTTGTGCAAAACGTTTGTAACTGTCAACAACGTTCCCATAAATAGCTCTTTCGTTCATCAGCTTTTCTAAGTCAGAAGCGACATAATCACCGCACACAACCCGCAAGCCAGAAGTATCTACAGCCGTCGGTGCATAATACTCAAACGGGGCCAATCTATGGTGCTCTATAAGCCATTTCACATCAACGCCAGTAACAAGAGCGCTATAGATGTCACCCAAAGGACGAGAATCTAATCTAACCGGTGAAGCACTCATTCCAACAGTGTAGGTGTCGTAATATTCGATAACCTTACTCCAAGTGTTACTTTTGCTTAAATGCGCTTCGTCTACGATAAGCAACTGTGGTTTTGAATGCTGCCCCAAACGCCTGTATTCCGTTTGATAGGTTTCGACCCTTGCGTTGATATTTAAAGATGATAATAATTCAATGTGCTGCTGTTTTAGCTCGTTTCTGTGAACCAAAATCAGTGTTTCGCCTTTTGTTCTACGAGCCATGTCAGCAAACACATAAGACTTACCGGCTCCGGTTATCCGCAGGGCGCCACTACAAGCACCCTGCGATTACCCTCCTTAAAAGCATCTACGGTCCCTTTGAGTAATTCTGTTTGATAATCACGAAGCAACATTTTTTTCACCTCGTAACGGCTTAAACAAAGCATCTTCTATAGTCCAACCTGAGTTTATTCGATTTGCGATTGTACTCGGCTTGATTTTTACAATGCCAGACCACTCAGCAAGTGTATGAGTAATATTTTTATAAGTAATTAGCCTGTTTTTCCTTTTTTTTAAGTTGTAAGCGAGAACTTTGCGTACATTCCCACAATCACAACGGCAAAGAAAAGCAGTTTGTTTGTCGCCGTTCTTTTTAACGTGGCTGTCAGTTCGCTCTAAAACTATAAGTCTACCGAACCGTCTGCCGGTCAAATCTTCGTATCTCATACATCAAACGGCAAATCTGACGGCGGCACCTGAACGTCTGTAAATCCGTTACCCGGAGCTGCTGCAGCATCGGCATTTTTCCACGGAGCCAGCTTGTCCTGTCTGCCCTTGTTAATACAATAAGCAACTTTAGCACCAATAGTGCCGTTATATTCCTCATGCTTTACACGAACCGCACCAACAGCACCAATCCACTGTTTACCGGTTCCCATAGCTGTATTTGTGATGCCAAAGCTGTTAAAGAACTCACCGATACGCTGATTAGTGCGTTCTACGTTGCTTGCATCCAGCACCAAATAGAACCATAATTTTGAATTGTGGCCGTTTACGGATAATGTAATTTCGTAACCTTCGTTACCTGAGTTGAATTTTTTCTCAACTACATCATCAATTCTTACTCTGTGATCTCCGGCAGGAATAATCTGAAAATCCTGCTCCTTGTACTGTGTTGCGTCAAAATTCCAATTAGCCATTTTTTGTTTTCCTCCTTAGATGTTGTTGGTTTATTTAATGTTGCATTTACAAAAGCCTGTGTTAATTTAAGTGCCTCTCGTCTTGAAAAGCCGTTGATTAACAATCGTCTGTGAAATACCGAGCACATATCGGCAAGCTGTTCAAATAATTCTTTCATTGTTATGCCTCCTCGTTAAATTTTGGAATAGTGCTTGCCATATCTGCCATATGAAGCAGGAACGCAAGCGGGAATTGTCTGAATGCATCGTATACGGCAAAATTCCCGTGTTCCACTCCCATGTGGCAGTTAATGGCTGCAATTTCTTCGTCAGTAAGTTTCATAAATTTTTGAATTATGAAAACACTTTTTGCCCCGTGACTTCCGAAACAAATATCTTCCTTGAATGTATAAAACGGAACCTGAATCCATTGACCAAACTCATTCTTTTTGTTTCTTAACTCCGTTTTATAACAGCCCACTTTGCACACATCGTGCAGAAGTGAAACAATAACTGCTGTTTCTCCTGGCACTTTTAACTCCGGGTATGCTTGCAGCAACCTAGCTAATTCCTGCGAAACACGAACGCTATGGTCACATAAACCGCCTTCGTATGGTTCGTGGTGTTTTGTAGAAGCCGGAGCCGTGAAGAAATCGGAATTTTCAAGCCATTTGAAAAGTTCGTCAGCGCCTGGCCTTTTTATGTAGTAAGAATACAACTCTATGAAATTTTCTTTGCTCATTTCTTAACCTCCGGTGCAACAAACGCCTTTTCCGGCATACACGATTTACGTAAAAATAGCTGGTCTTTTGCCATAACAGTAGGACTGCCTTCTGTAACATAGAACCACTGTTTAACACCCTGCTTATCGTTAGCAGATGTTACATAAGCCACAATGTTACACAATCCGCATACTTGCTGTTTGATTTTTGCCGGGAGCATCGGTGAAACCCTGTTTGCAATCTCCCCTGTCGGTAAAGTCACTGTTTCGACATCTTCCCAGCAACAGAAAATAACGTTTGTGTCGCAAAACGCAGCCTTGCGGACAAGAAACTTGACTTTGGTATACACCGCAAGGTAATATTGTCTTATGTCGCCAGAAAAGCCATTTTCGCGGATTTCTACGATATATGCGTCAATCAAATCAGTAAGACAGTCAACAATGATGTTGTCGTACTGTTTATTTGTTGTCGCTTCCTCGAAAATATCCACAAAATCCTTAAACCCTTGTGCTTCCTTAACCACCAGGTTAGGACGCTCAAAATTTTTCAGCACAACTGCTGAATTATCGCTACTAATAAGTAGTGATTTGCCAGGCAAGCGTGTTGCATTTGTTGTTTTACCGCTACCAGGCTGACCGTATAAACACATAACAGCCATTATAATTCTCCTCTCATTGATTTTATTTGTGCCGCACTCATACCAAATAAGTCGGTATCAATGGGCTTTTTGATAATTTTAGTTGTGGTGCAATAATCGCAGTTATAATCTTCGCACCTAACGGCTTCGACTTCGCCGCTTTTAACTCTTTGAAAATATCGAATATGGTTACGGACTTTTTCAAGTGCTTCGTCCATATTCCACTGAGATATTTCGCCAACCTCTAAGTGTGCTGGTGCTTCTTTTGTTGCTACCACGAATATGAATGGTAATTTTTTACCGGTATTTTGCCGGACGATTTCTTGGTAGCAAGCACTCTGGATGTCATATCCCCAGTATTGAACCATAGGCTCGAATAAGTTTGGTGATCGCAGACTTTTCATATACTTTAAATCTGCTATGTATTCGTCCGGCTCATAGCTATCCATTCGTATTTTGAACGGAACACCTTCAATTTCGCCGGTCATAATAACCTGGTGTTTGCCAGATAAGTAGTGCATCATAAGTGGCTGAGCTTCAACCAAGGCCACTGTTTCATCTGCCTGTACAAACTCCGCATATTTACCACCGGTTTTTTTAAATATATTTTTCTCGTTTTCTATGAGAAATTTCTGCTGGCTTTTTTGCGTCCCCGTCAGTGATTCGTCGAAATAACTTCCTAAAAGAAGTGCTTTTGAAAAATCATCATTATATGTACCGTTAAGTTTTGCCATTGCCATTGCAGGACACTTCATAAAATCTTTGAACTGCGACACCGACATAAACTCTCGGTTGGCTGCGGGACTGTAATAATTAGAAGTTGTTAGCTTCATATTTTATTTCCTCTCATTCGATAAAATCTTCAACCCATTTCTTATGGTTGTTTTCGAGACATTCCTCGCAAATTAGTTCACCATTAATTTCATAACACGCTTCACTCTGAATCGGTTCGTCACACTCGCTACACCGGGGCAAACTATTCAACATTGCTTGCTGTTGTGCATCGTGCCGATGAAAGTCAGCAATCGGATCGTCTGTATAAGGCATATTTAAAACTCCTTTCACTCTTTAACTTTAATAGTAATAATCTGTCCTGGGTATAACAGGCCGCCTAGCTTTATGCCGTTTACTTCGCAAGTTTCATAAGCCCATTTACGCCAGTTTTTAATGTCATGTTCTACTGCTATGCTGTAAAGCGTGTCGCCTTGCTGAACTGTATACTGTGTTCGGGCCGGCGTTTCTTCCTCTTTATTGAAGTTTGTACAGAATAAAACACCTATCGTTAAAACTACTGCAACTGCGCAGATTTTAATTTTGCTTGTTTGCATTTGTACGCCTCCTTCAAAAAACGCTCGGCAGCCGCCTTTAAAACATCGTGATCTACATTTCCGTGTACTCTGATTGTCGAGTTCGTATGTTTATACTCTGTCATGGGTGCGCTCCTTTCTCTACACAAATTCCCCTCTGGCGGGAATTTTCAGCTAAAAAAAATGTTTTTAATCTGTTCGGCGTTTAAATTGTATCGGTTTACGATCTGCTGAATTTCGCTTTTGCGAAACGATGCCCCGTTTTCGTGTAGTTTACTTGAAAATGTGGATTGTTTCACATTTAAAAATTCTGCAAGAGAACGGTTGTTATCCCCGTTATCAAGCATTACTTTTTTTAATTCTACTGCATTCATTAAAATTCTCCTTTCTATATTCCCGTCTTACGGGAATTTTATATTATTATATTACAATAACTTTTTCGAATTGTCAATAACTTTTTCCCGTAAAATTAAAATTTTTCTTGCATTTTCGAAAAATTACCTTTATAATAGAATTTGTGGAGGTGATAAAATGTCAATAAATAAAGTTGGAAATAGTATAAAAGAAGCGCGCAAAGCAAAAGGACTAACACAAAAAGACCTTGCTAAGCTTTTAGAGTGCTCTCATACTACTATTAGTAAATACGAACAAGGCGAAATTGAAAATATGCCTCGACCACGTATGCAAAAAATGGCTGATATATTAGAAGTTTCTCCTGTTATATTGTTTGATTTTACAGATGAACAGTTAAAACAGCCCACTCACGGTGAGCTGTCGCCAAAAAAACGGGAATTTATTAAGAAGATTGAACAAATGACGGATGCTCAATTGGAACGTCTGGAACAAATTCTTGCTCTTGTTGAGAATACAGAGATATAAGCAGCTCAAATTGTGCGTCTGTTAATTTTTCGATGCGTGCAATTAGTTCTTGTTTTTTGTTCATGATTTAACGTTCCTTTCATAAGAACATACGTTCCATTTTTTTATATGACAATTATATTTAATTTCAATTGTCACAACAATAGTAATTTTTACAATTGCAATCTTACATGATTTTTATAAAAAAATACAGATGCAAATTTGGTCTAAAGCAGAGCAAATTTGGTCAAGACGAGAATTTTTAAGGTATCTAATTTGGTACTTTTTCGTACCAAATTTGGTATAAACCGCATAACAATCAACTTTTTAGGGGGTCAAAAATGAAAGCGGAATTGGTCGCAAAATATTTAAAACAATTAATGACGAAAACAGGACTAACTTATGAAGCCGTTGCTGAAAAAAGCGAACGTTCTGAATCTACTGTTAAAAAACTTTGCAATGGACAAACCGAAGATCCAAGGGTGGACACGGTTGCTCCTATTGTGTATGCCTTGGGTGGCTCTATGGATGAGATGCTTAATCCAGGCAAAAGTAAAGATGAAATAAAAGAGGTTAGTGTTGCTTCTTTGAAAGAATTTTACGAATTTCAAATTGCTTCTATGAAAGAAACCAACGAAGCGCACGTTTCAAACATCAGAGCGCATTATGGACAGAACATTGATGAATTAAAGGAAAATAATACGAAAATAGAACAACAGTACGAAAAAATGCTTAAAATCAAAGATGAACAGATTAAAAAGCTAGAAAAATCAGGTGTCTATAAAACTATCATTATCGGTGCATTTGTTTCAATCTTCGTTATTCTTTTTATAATGGAAATCATGCACCCAGAACACGGATGGCTTAGGTATTAAACAGAAATATACTTCGAGGATGTGTAAGAATTGGATAAATATGCAATTTATTTAAGAAAAAGCCGTGCCGATGTAGAAGCCGAAAAATTAGGCGAAGGCGAAACACTTGCAAGGCATAAAAAAATATTAACAGAATTAGCTGCAAGAAAAGGCTTATATGTAGAAGAAATCTATCACGAAATCGTATCTGGAGAAACGATAGCAGCACGTCCTGAAATTCAAAAACTGATTAACGAATGTTACGCAGGAAAATACAGAGGAATTATTATAATTGACGTTGACCGTCTTAGCCGTGGTAATCAAGGCGATATGCAGACGATAATGGATTGTTTGAGATTTTCTAATAACCGCGACGGGCTTTTGGTTGTTACGCCTACAAAAACATATGATGTAGCACACAATCCAGACGATGAAGAATACATGGAATTTGTATTGTTTATGTCGCGCCGCGAATACAAAACAATTCAAAAAAGGCTTGACAGAGGCAGAAAACAAGCTGTAGTAGAAGGCAATTTCATGGGTGCATACCGTCCATACGGTTATGATATAGTAAAAACAAAAACAGCTAGAACGCTAACGCCTAACCCAGATGAGGCGCCGATTGTAAAGAATATATTTGAGTGGAAAGTATACAAGAATATGACCCCTGGACAAACAGCACGAAAACTAACATCTATGGGTGTTCCTACCTATGATGGTTCAAATGAGTGGTCTATTGCAACAATCAAAACTATTTTGCAAAACCCTACCTACTACGGGAAAGTTCGCTGGAACGACAGAATGACAATAAAATCAATGGTAGATGGTAAAATTGTTTCAAGTAGGCCTCGTTCAACGCATACGCAGCATTACATGGAATATGAAGGTAAACATCCGGGTATCATAACCGAAGAAGTGTTCAAACTAGCCCAAAAAGGTTTCTATAGCGATAAAACAAGAAGTGATAAAGTGCTGAAAAACCCCTTGTCTGGTTTGCTTGTTTGTCAAAAGTGTGGATATGCTTTAGTATATAGCGCCGGTAAACTTGATCGTCCCAGAGTTTTACACAGACAGTCGCAACTTTGCAAAGTGAAATCAGCAACTTTGTCCGATGTTTTAACTGCTTTTATTCACGGTTTAAAAATGTATTTAGAGGATTTTGAATTAAAAGTTGATAATCAACCGGACGTAGACGAAACCAAAATTGCACAACAAATTACTATTTTAGAAAAAGAAAAAAGAAAAATTGAAAAAACTCTTGATAAAATATTCGACGAATACGAAGCTGGTGTTTATACTGCTAATGAATTTGTCAAACGAAAAGCAAAGCATAACGATAGAATGGCAGCTATTGACAAAGAAATTATCGAACTACAAAACACCATCCCTGAAAAAGTTGAATATGAAGAAAAAATCGTCTATCTGCATGACGCTATCGAAATGCTGACAGACGATGAAATTCCTGCTAAACTCAAAAACGAACTTTTAAAACAGTTCATAGAAAAAGTTGAGTTCAGCCGTGAGAATAACGATGAATTTAATTTAGACATCTATCTCAAGTGATACCGGGCAATGGTCGCTGCCGTAAATATCGGTTAAAATATCGGCGCTTTTTACATTGTCTTTTGCAAAGTCAGAAACTAAGAAATAATCAATACGCCATCCGGCATTTCGTTCTCTTGCCCTTTGACGATAACTCCACCACGAATATTTTATTTCGTCTGGATGCAAGTATCTAAAGGTATCGACGAAGCCGGACGAAAGCAAATCAGAGAATTTATCTCGCTCTTGTTGTGAAAACCCAGGATTATTGCGGTTAGCTTGTGGGTTTGCTAAATCTATAGGATTTGCAGCCACGTTTAAATCCCCGCAAACAATGACTGGTTTTCTCTTTAACGCCTGTATAGATGATGGATGTGCTTCTTTTGCAACACATCCATCATCTAACAATACCTAAAAATGAAAGGTTGATAGATGATGAACCATATTAGAGTAACTTGGAAAGACCAGAACGGTAGACCTTGCCCGCCAACTACATATAGAAAAGTAACGATGACAAGATATAAAAGTGGTTGGATTTTAGATATACCGGAAAACAAAAATATATACGCTTCCCAAGACTGTGCCAAAAACGCCATTGACGAAATATTAGGCGGCACAGCCAGACGACACGTTGAAAGCAGATTAAAAAAAGGCATAAAAATAATAGGTGTACAAGAATGATGTGTCGTTGCTGTAAAGAAAAACCATATAACACATATTTTAAATTTGTGCCGTGCTGTCTGTCGTGTTTTAGAAGGTTAATACGCACAACAAAACATTATACTGAAATAACAAGAAGGTAGAGATTACTCTACCCTCTTTTTTTTGTTATTTTACAGCATTCGCGATTTTGCGGATAAGTTCGGTGCCGTATTTGTAATTTTGTAAATATTTAATTGTTTCGTCAGCTAAGCCGATCTTATTTTTTATAATGGTTATATCGTCAAGCGCTGAATTTCCGACTATAGCGTTGCAAATAGCGTCCGCAATTTTTTCTGAGCCAACCGTTTTATATAATTCAGCATCCGCTTTATTATCTACAAAACATACCTCAATCAAAATCGCCTTTGCTTTTGTGTTTCTTAAAACGTAAAGCGTAGTGCCATCTTTCACACCGCGGTTTTTAAAACCTAGACTTTCAAACTGAGAGCATATTTTTACAGCTTCGTCAAGTTGTTTACCTCCGTAGGTGTAGCACTCGCAACCTTTGCCACCGCCAGCGTTAAGGTGAATAGAAATAAGCAAATCTAACGCTTGTGCATTTGCTTTATTTACTATCGCTTTAAGATTGTCATTTACGCTCGCCGCTTTGTCATTTGTGCAATCTATGACAGAGTGGCCCAAACTCTCTAGTTTTTTGATAACCTTATAACCTATGTTTCTTGTTTCGTTACTTTCGTTCAAATATCCTACTGCTCCACTACCCGTCGTTCCACTTACAGTATGTCCGCAATTTACGCCGATTCTCATGCTGTATCACTCCTTCGCTGTGTCGTCTGTCTTTTTCTCGTGCTGTGTGCCAAAATAAAAAGCAATAACAACTGTAAATACTGTCATAAACAATTCAGCAGATATTGTACCTGCAATGCTTAAATAACAGAAAACAGCGGTTAAAAATATTGTTACAATACTTTTAACGCATAACAGTTTTAACAATCTTTCTTTCATGGTATAACCCCCTTATTTTTTATAATGCTCCGCTTCGTCAACTGTGTCTGTTATATTAAATTCTTTTTTTAAGAAACTTTTCACTTCACCATTCCCACCGTTTTGCAAATATTTATGCCCTGCCACAATTCTTTCGCCTATCGGCATTTCGCGAGACATAATGGTAAGGCGTAATATTCCCATATAGTTATCGGTTGAGTGATTTTCTAAAGTTTCAAACTTTTTAATAATAGGTTTTATAGCAAGTTTTATTGCACCCCATATAAAGCCAAATATAATTCCAAGAGCAGTAATTACCGCTCCAATCTTAATAATCCATTCAAGATAATCCATCGGTCACAACCTCCCAATCTGCTGCGTATTCTTCGGGGCTGTATACTGTGTCACGCAAAGAACGATATACAAGCCCATCCGTGTATAACATACATTCACCCTTTAAATACATATCGCTTGTATTTGTGGACTTTATGTATGGTTTAGCCTTTGCAGGGTCAGTAGTGTGCAATACACGCCATAAAGCAGGCATATTTGCGGGATTCCCGTCTGGATAATGCGCTGCGTTGTACGGCTGTAAAAGAGCGTATATTTGTCCGTCAAATTCGCAAGGAGAACCAACACCCCAGCCGGAATAATCTTTGGCATTATCATAGCTTGGTATTTTTGTTTCCTCTGCAATAATGGCCGTTCCGGTCATATCTGCCGCTCTGCTTCTGAGGTCAAGAGCGTTTGCTCTACCCTGTTCCTTTACCATTGATAAAACAAATTCTTTATTGTTCACGCCTCTTGCACCCCCTGTCTGTAAGCTGCAGCTAATTCATCATAAACAGAATCCGCCGGTTCTGTAGGTTCTGTTTCTTGAATTTCTTTTTCTTCTTCAATTTCTGTCAAATCCCACAATTCGCCATTCCATACAGGGATATGTGTTTCATAATCGTATTCCGGTGGCTCAGTATATGTAGCGTTTGCCGGTAACAAATAAACTTCTTGGCCTGTTTTTTCACTCCGCACAGGGTCAATTTGACAAGCGACTTCCCCTATATACTGTCCGGCAGCATTATAACTGTATGCTTTCATAAATTGGACCCTCCTTAATATTTAATAATCGGTGTTAATGCTACGTTGTATGGTCTAACGGCGAAACCATACGCACGATTAGAACTAGATGAGCTAGTGTTCCACATACTTGTTGTCGATTCTTTATAATCGGCTCCTGTGGCACCTTCTTTTCCTAATGCAGGTGAAATAAACGTTGCTTCTTGCGTCCCACCGAACGTAGCAGAATATTTATCATTAACTCCGGCACCACGAATAAATTTAGCTCTCATATCGGGAAGGTAAAATTCTGTTTCTGTTTCTTCACCAAAGGTAGAACCAAGTACAGAATACAGCGCCGGATAATATTCTTTCAGCAACGCTGAACCATCACATAAAAGAAAGCCTTTCGGGATAGTTTCACTTGCAAACCACAAAAACGATCCTGCTGGTAATAATTCAGACAGCAACACTAAGCTTTTTCTTGGGGTCCCGCATTCGCAAGATACCATAATATATCCATCTTCTGTTTTGCCGTAGGGAGCGCATGGCACAAACACGCCAGCGAGATATTCATATCCAACTTCTCCAATATCAGACGGGCAGCCGTCACATTCTGCAACCGTGGCGTTTTCATATTTCGCCCCCGTTTCGGTATTGATAACAACACCGCCCATTGCAAGAAAGTTTTCACCGTGTGCAATAACTCTGTTTTTACTTAAAACTAATTGCATATCTACACCTCTTTTACATCAAATGTTGAGCCGTTATATACAAGTTCGTATCTCTTTGACACTTGTAAAATTGTGTTGATTTTTATTCCGTTCAACGTATTTTCTACAATACCGCCGGTACTTATATTAGAAGGCACTTGAACTGTAATGCGTTGCCCTACTGTCCATATTTCAGGGACACCTTCTGTTATAGCAAAATGATTTTTATAAGTAGCAATATCATAATTACTTATTTTAAAATCGAATAAGTTAATGTTTGCATAGTTCGTAGACGGGAAATATATACGATAGTCTTTATAAAAATCTGGGGTATCTATAGTGTACTCTTTTAGTCCTGTCGCGTCCGAAAAAGTAAAACTTTTTGAGTTTACATCTTCCCATGTACTGTTATATTCTTTTCTTCCTTGTATTTTAAACGAAAGGCTGCTTACAGATGTTTCTAAACTAATTTTTAATTTATTTACCCTAATGGCTGTTTCCGAATGAAAACTCCACCATTTTTCCGTAGATACGCCATAAGAGTTATCTGCTGTCCAACACGTATCGCCATTTCCGTCAGTCGCTTTATCCGCTGAGTTTGCATTTGTAGAACCCTGCGAATCAGATGCATCAACTCTATACTCCCCTTTTGTTGCGTTTATCTTTGAAGTAATATTCCAACCGCTCGTGGGTAATGGGTTCGTTGCTATGCCGGTTACCAAAGAAGTTTCAACGCTAGAAACGTTTAACTCATAAAACCGTCCTGTCAATCTACTCTGTGTGATGCTATCAAATACAGCTTTGTTTATAGGCGTTCCTAATTCCATCGGTTCATCTGCACGTTCCATTTCAAATGTGTCAGGTTTACCGCTAACCGGTGTTAATTTTATTCGGCCAGGATATGTAGGGACCCGGTCTTTGAAATCAATTTCTTTCATCGTTAGCCCTCCATTTCAACGGCTTCACTTTCTAATATTGCATCATATTCCGCTTGTGTAATCTCTTTCCATTTGGTCGGGTCTGCATCTTCAGCAAGAAAGACTTCCTTGCCAAAGTTTTCGCCATCTGTCAGTACCATACCCTCTGATGCTGTCAGTTTAATTCTTGTAATTGTTTCTGTAGTCATCTTTATTCCTCCCTATACAAGACTTATTGTCCAATTAGATTTTGATGCAGCTAGTGTCAGCCATTCTTCTGCCGTGTTGCCGTCTTGTGCACCACTTGACGTTTCAAAACGTGTTTTGATTGTAGATAACGGCAAAGTCAATGTTTGTCCTGTTGCCGTTTCTAACAAAGCATTAACCACACTGTAAATACTTTCTTTTGATAACGGGCACCATTGCATAGAAAAGGTCAAGCCAAATTTTCCTTGAACGGTAATATTTTTAAGCGAAGTAGCATTTGCAAAAGGTCTATCTTGCCCCTGTGTTTGACTTCCGTCCTCTTTTAATATAAGCAGTTCAACCGTTTCTAAAAAACCAGCGCTGTTAAAAATGCCATCAAGGACTGTTGCTCCTGTTGTATCAATTACCCCCAATCGTGTAACCCTCGAAGAGCTAACCAAACCACGAAAATTGGTTACTTTGCTTAAATCCATTACTACGCCAGCTTTATCAAGGTTAGCTTGAACGTCTGTCATATTACAGCTATAAAACATCTGCATTGCGCTTGTCGGGCGTATATCATACTTTGGTTTAAAACATATATCCGTCCATTGATAGCCAAATGCAAAATTGTAATACGTTCTGTTTCCGTTCTGCTGATAAGAATCCCAAAACTCAGACCATTCTGCTTGTTTGCCAGCATCAAACACCTTCTGCTCATTCTCCGCAATGGTTGTCAGCTTTTCTGCAATGCTCATACGCCATCACCGCCAATCAAGGAATTTTGGATTGCTATGATGTTGTCAAG
>JAZONB010000162.1:0-1753 GCA_045654305.1 Acutalibacteraceae bacterium
ACCTTAACCATAGCGGGACGGATTACCGTATCCCCTATCTTATAACCCTTTTGCAAAACCTCAGCAATAACATTCTCACCAAAAGCTTCGTCCTCAATATGCATTACAGCCTCATGACAGTTAGGGTCAAAAGTGTCGCCCACCTTTGCCAACTCACTAATCCCTAATTTTTCACCTAATGTTGTGAACTGCTTTACTATCATTTCAATACCTTTAATATAATCCTCGCCTGTTTTATCTTCTAACATCTCGGCTCGGTCTATATTATCAAGTATCGGCAAAAGCTCCTTAATAATATTAGCTTTGGCAAATTCAGCAACTGTTAAACGCTCACGCTCGGTACGTTTTTTGAAATTATCAAACTCGGCTGCAGTTCTTAATAATAAATCATTCTTAGCTTCAAGCTCTTCTTTTACATTTTCAAGCTCTATAGCAGTTTTAGATTTCTTTTTCTCTTTAGCCACAGTCTTAACGTCTTCGGCAGTTTCTACCTTTTTATCGTTAGTTTCAGCCATTTTTAATCCTCCATATTCCCCATTGAGAATTTATAGCAGAAAAATCAAATTCCGTTTGACTTTTCCTGACTTTTTATATTTTATACAAACTTTTTCCATTTGTCAAGGGTTTTTCGAAATTTTCTTTGACTTTCTCTGACCTTTTACAAATCGTTCATATTTCGTATATATTATATGTGTATTTTGCGATATAAAAATATTTAAAAAAATTTTAAAAAAATACTTGACATTCGTTTTCTCTTGTGGTAATATATCAAAGTCGCCTCAAGGTGACACAAAAATTTAGTTGGTGTTGATTGCGGTGAGGGTCCACCTGTTCCCATCCCGAACACAGAAGTTAAGCTCACTTGCGCTGAAGATACTTGGCGGGAAGCTGCCCGGGAAAATAAGTAGATGCCAACACAAAAACACACAAGCTACAGCTTGTGTGTTTTTTATTTTCAAGATATAAAAAAGGTCTGCTGTAACGCAGACCTTAATTTATTTTAGTACATACCACCAGCAGCTGCGGCGGCAGCGGCAGCGTTTGCTGCGGCATTGTCCTCAGGTTTATCAGCAATTAAGCTTTCGGTTGTCAGTACCATAGCGGCAACAGATGCAGCATTTTCTAAAGCAGAACGAGTTACCTTTGTGGGGTCAACAATTCCCGCTTCGAGCATATCAGTATAAACTTCCTTAGCGGCGTCAAATCCGTAATTCGGTTTGCCTGCAGTAATTATTTTATCGATAATTACAGAGCCCTCAAGACCGGAGTTCAGAGCAATTTGTCTGATAGGAGCCTCCAAGCCCTTAAGAACGATATTAACACCTGTCTTTTGGTCGCCCTCAACAGTTTCGAGCAGAGCCTCAACAGCAGGGATAGCGTTAACAAGTGCTACACCGCCTCCTGCAACGATACCCTCTTCAACGGCTGCCTTTGTAGCAGAAAGAGCATCTTCAATACGAAGCTTCTTTTCTTTCATCTCGATTTCAGTAGCAGCTCCTACCTTTATAACAGCAACACCGCCCGAAAGCTTAGCAAGTCTTTCTTGAAGTTTTTCTCTGTCGAAATCAGATGTAGTAACAGCAATTTCATTCTTGATTTGACCGATTCTGTCCTTAATAGCAGAAGAATCTCCCGCACCGTCAACAATGATGGTGTTTTCCTTAGAAACCTTAACCTGACGCGCACGTCCAAGCTGCGCAATATTAGTATCCTTAAGCTCAAGTCCTAATTCCTCAGAAATAACCTGACCGCC
>JAZONB010000163.1:0-2654 GCA_045654305.1 Acutalibacteraceae bacterium
TCAAGCTTTTTGGCAACCGCCAAACGCAAGGCTCCCAGCACAGAAAGGCAAAGATTTTTCCTGTCGGCAACGATAAAGACAACATCGCCCTTTTCGGCGCCTGTGCGCTCAAGGATTTTTGCCATTTCTTCCTCGGTCATAAACTTGCTGAAAGAACAGGTCGGAGTGTCTTCTACCCAGCGTATAAAGGCAAGACCCTTAGCGCCTATACCCTTGGCTGTTTCGGTTAATTTATCAATTTCTTTTCTTGTATAGGTGTCAACCGCATTTTTGGCTGTAATTGCTCTTACGGTACCGCCGTTTTTAACGGTGTCGCTAAAGACACCGAAACCGCAGTTTTCTACAATATCCGACAAGTCCTTGATTTTCATCTCAAAACGGGTGTCGGGCTTGTCCGAGCCGTAGTCGTTCATAGCGTCCACAAATTTAAGGCGGGGGATAGGTGTTACGATATCCTTATCCAAAACCTCTTTAAATAGGCGCTTAATGTACCCCTCGGCAATAGCGAAAACATCCTCAGGCTCCACAAACGACATTTCAAGGTCAATTTGTGTGAACTCGGGCTGTCTGTCTGCACGCAAATCCTCGTCACGGTAGCAACGGGCGATTTGCATATAACGGTCAAAGCCCGAAAGCATAAGGAGCTGTTTATAAAGTTGAGGCGACTGCGGAAGCGCAAAGAAGCTTCCCTTGTGTATACGGGACGGAACTAAATAGTCTCTCGCACCCTCTGGTGTAGATTTAATAAGGGTGGGTGTTTCAATCTCGATAAAGCCGTTTTCGTCAAAGTAATCTCTTGTAACCTTGGTAATTTTGTGGCGCAAAAGAATATTTTTCTGCAAATCGGGACGGCGCAAATCAAGGTATCTGTATTTAAGTCTTAAATCCTCGCCCGCATTGGAGTTTTCCAAGATTTCAAAGGGCGGGGTTTCACTTTTTCCTAAAATTTTAAGGGAGCTGACCTCAATTTCAATGTCACCCGTTGGAATTTCTTTGTTAATGGAAGAACGAACACGCACCTTACCCTCTGCCATAACGACATATTCGCTGTGCAGAGTCGAAGCCTTGTCAAAAAGGCTTTTTTCGGTGGTATCGTCAAAGGCTAACTGGACAATACCCGTTCTGTCACGCAAATCGGCAAAAATGAGCCCCCCAAGGTCTCTCTGGCGCTGAATCCAACCGCAAACGGTTACCGTTTCACCTGCATTTTCACTTCTTAGTGTACCGCAGTAATGGGTACGCTTTTGACCGTTTAATCTATCTAACATAGAGTCTTCTCCTCTTAGGCTGACGAGAGTCGAACTCGTCACGCCTGACAAATAATAATTTTTTGTCCTTTCTTGTCTCATCACTTGTTGTCGCCTTACAAAAATAAGCGCAAGAAAGGCGGTAAAAGGCGGTGAGCGAAACCGTAATGGGTTCGACTCTCGTCAGCCTAAAACACTTCTGCTATACTCTCAAATAGTATTTTACGAATTTCCTCGCCTAATTCCTCTGTAAGCTCATTTAACTTAATTTCTCTTTCAGAGGAGTTTTTCATATTTTTAAGTGACGCTTTACCGTTTTCCACTTCATTATCACCGATAACAAGGGTAAACTTAGCGCCGATTTTGTTAGCGTATTTCATCTGAGCCTTAAGACCTCGACCGCAAATATCGGTTTCAGCCTTGTAGCCCTCGTCTCTTAGTTCCTTGCAAAGAGCACTTGCCTTAATTGTTGCCTTGTCGCCAAGGGTGGCTATGAACAAATCACAGGTGTGAGCCTCGGGAAGCTCGGCGTTTTGAGCCTTTAGCACCATCATAAGACGCTCAATTCCCATTGCAAAGCCGAGTGACGGAGTATTAGGACCGCCCATCTGACCGATAAGGCCGTCATAACGACCTCCTCCGCAAACGGTGGACTGAGCACCAATATCGCCCGACACAAACTCGAAAACAGTTCTTGTGTAATAATCAAGTCCGCGAACGATTTTCGGGTTAACCTTAAATTCTATATTCATAGCGTTAAGGTGCGCCTTAACAGCCTCGAAGTGGTTTTTACAGTCGTCACAAAGGTAATCAATAACCACAGGGGCATTTTCTGCTATTTCAGAACAAATCGGACTTTTGCAGTCAAGAATTCTCATTGGATTGCGGTCAAGTCTGTCCTTACAGGTGTCACAAAGGGTGTCGGTATTTTTAGAAAAATACTCCTTTAAAGCCTTGTGGTATTCCTTTCGGCATTCGGGACAGCCAATGGAGTTAATTTCCAAGGAAATGTTTTTAATTCCGATGTTTTCGAGTACAGCGCCCGCCAAGGAAATAACCTCAGCATCGGCATTAGGAGCCGCAGCACCTACACATTCCACGCCAAACTGATGGAATTCTCTTAGTCTGCCCGCTTGAGGCTTTTCGTAGCGGTAGCATCCGCCAATATAGCAAAGCTTTTGAGGAAGTGCCGCATTAACAAGACCTTTTTCAATAGCTGATCGGATAACGCCCGCAGTAAGCTCGGGTCTCAGCGTTATTGAACGACCGCCTTTATCATCAAAGGTGTACATTTCTTTTTGTACCACGTCGGTAGTGTCACCAACGCTTCGCAAAAAGACCTCCGTATGCTCAAAAACGGGCACACGGATTTCCTTAAAGCCGAACTGTGAAGCGGTTTCAAGCATT
>JAZONB010000164.1:0-5563 GCA_045654305.1 Acutalibacteraceae bacterium
TTTCTTTTCGCCTACATAAGAAAGGGCGTGCCCGTCGCGGCATTAGCGACAAGGTAAAGATTTTATCCTTTTATATAGTAAAATCATGTTTTGGCATTTAAACACCCAAAAATTAAAAAAGGTAATCAAGAAGTTATATAACTTCTTGATTTCCCCACAGTATAATGATTGTAGTTAGTCGAAACGCTGAAAAAGCGTTTCGATAAGCCACTTTTCAAGTGGCTTTAGCAAAATTAAATTATATTATTTAATTTTGCACAACACTCATTTCAATTGAAAAGGACAAATTTTTTCTAAAAATTTGTCGCAAAATCAAAGATTTTGTGGCGAAACAGAATTGTGTCGCCTAACCCATTCAATTATAATTGCCGTGCCGTTGTGTACGCTGATTTTTGATTTTTCACCTATAAATTCGTTACTCACACCAAGCGGGAAATTGTAGGTGATTTTTTCGTGATTTAAGGTGTATAAAAGTCCTTCAATGGATATTTCACACTCGTCGGTTGCAGAAAAAATCGAAATGTTGCCTGTTTTTTCTGAGGGAAATTCCAAATAATCATTCTGAATTGCGGTTGCTGTAAAATCCTCGCCCTTTAAATAACCTGTAGCTCCGTTTGAGGCAATAAATGAAAGGGTTTGCAGATTTGCTAAGGTGTGGTCAAGGCGACCTCCGGCACATCCGTAAAGAAAAAAGCGTTTATATCCCTTTTTAAGACCGATTTTAACCGCCAAAAGAGTGTCGGTATCGTTCTTTCTGACTGGGTGTTTAATAATTTCCGTATCGGTCGGCAGATTTTCCATTGAATCAAAATCGCCCACCGTTATGTGTGGTGTGACACCTAATTTTTGAAGAGCCAAATAGCCTGCATCGGCAGCAATTACAAGGTCATCTGCAGAGGGGCTAAAGCTTTCGGGAAAGCCCAGAGCCGCTCCGAAAATATAACAAGTTCTCATATAAGCACACCCTCACAGCTTTCATTTTTCACCGAAACGATTTTCACTCGTCTAAGCTTTCCGCCAAGAGGGAGCTCACTTTCTGTTTCGACACGGGCGTAATTTTCGGTGTATCCTACCCATTTTCCGTTTTCCTCGGTTTCAAATAAAACAAAAGGTGTAGTTTCTATCAGGGAGTTTAAAAATTCTTGTTCCGTTTTGAGCGTCAGTTCTATCATTTTCTGACTGCGTTCTTTTTTTACGGCGTTGGTAATTTGACCGTCCATTATGTCCGCCATGGTACCCTTGCGCCTTGAATATGCAAAAACATGGGTTTTAGCAAAACCGATTTTCTCGGAAAATTCAAGACTTTCCTTAAATTCCTGCTCGCTTTCTTGTGGGAAGCCTACCATAATATCGGTAGAAATGGCGGAATTGGGAAACTTTTTGCGAATTCGTGTTACTAAATCTTCGTAAAATGCAGTATCGTAATGTCTGTTCATTCTTTTGAGTACACCGTCACTACCCGACTGTAAGGACAGGTGGAATTGAGGACAGAATTTTTCTTGTTTTGCAAAACGCTCAAGCATTTCGTCGCTTATGTGGTCTGGTTCTAAAGAGCCAAGCCTCACTCTCTCAATACCCTCGACAGAGCATACCGTTTCAACAGCGTCACACAAATTGACAGTATCACCCTTGCCGTAAGCCGAAAGATTGATTCCCACAAGCACAATTTCCTTGTACCCGTTTTTGGCAAGTGATATTGCCTCGGTTTTGATTTCTCCTAACGGCTTAGAACGGACAAAGCCTCTCGCATAGGGAATGATACAATAGGTACAGTATCTTTCGCATCCGTCCTCTATTTTCATAAATGCGCGTGTTCTTTCGGCAAAGCTTGAAATCGAGGGTGTGTTAAAGGCTTCATCTCTTGTGTGAGGCAGAATTTCAAATGTTTTCTGTTTTATTTCGGCCAAATCCACAATTTTTTTAATATCGGTATTTCCTATTACAATGTCAGCAACTAAGTCTTCCGTTTTATCTGTCACTTGAGCCATACAGCCTGTAAGTACAGTTAAGGCTTTTGGATTTTCCCTTTTAAAGCGGTTTAAAAGCTGACGGGTTTTGCGGTCGCTTTCTGCCGTTACTGTACAGGAATTTATTATAATGCAGTCAAAATCATCATGGTGGGAAACAGCGGTGTGACCCCGTTTTAAAAATTCCTCACGCATGCTCTGACTTTCGTATTGATTAACCTTGCAACCCAAGGTATAAAATGCAACTTTCATCATTTTCTCCTTATGTTTGTGAGAATATTATACAATAATTTGCATATAAGTTGCAAGTACTTAAAGTCAGATTATTTTTTGCCTACAATAGCGGGAATTTTACCTATAAAATATGCGCCGAGAGCGGTTATAATAATTTCAGGCAGCATATAAAGTCCGTTGTAAATCAAGGAATAAAAAAGTGAGAGTCCAAGTCCGTGATAAGAAGAAAGTACCTCGGCGCCGAATTCACCGCCTAAAGCATCGGTAAAAAACCACTCTGCCCAAGTGCCGAAAAGGATAGCACCCGAAATAATATGTACTATGTATCTTGCAAAGGTTGCAACAATCGCGCCAAGGCAAAGACTGACACTTGGATTGTTGCCCTTTTTGAAAACACCGCCCAAGCACAAAACGGTGTATGCCACAATATAATCAAGCAAGCAGGAAGCAATAGCGGCGGGAAGTGCCATTTTGCTGTCGCCCACGAAAAATCCTGAAACGGTTTTAAAGCCTGTGAGCATCTGAAGAATGGCATAGCAAAGGGAAGAAATGGCGCCCCAACGAATACCGTAGCGGTAGGAAAGTATAATAACGGGGAGCATACTGAAAAGCGTGATTCCGCCTCCCTGCGGCAGACTAAAAGGTTGAATGAGAGACAGAATAGTACCAAGAGCTATAAAAATTGCACTAACGGTTAGTCTTTCGGTATGTGTCGATTTAAATGCGGTTTTTTCCATGTAAAACACCCTTTTCAAAAAATTAAAAGCGTCTGCACAGATTTATGCAGACGCTAAGACACAATGAAACCATTTTCCCTACGCCGGCATTATCCGTATCAGGTTAAAGGGTTAAAGCAGCGTTATTGCTTAATCTCAGCCGAGTAGCCTCAGCACCCCATTCACTTTTTCTGTATTATATAACCCGCATTGTTTTTTGTCAAGTGTTTTTTGAGGCTTATAAAAATATGTTGAAAAAAGGTTTCCAATCTGTTATGATAGTATAAAGTATTGTGCTTATTTTACTGGTGGATAAGGTGATAAAATGAAAGAAATGCCAAAATCGTATTTTGAACGTTTTCGAATAATAGTTGTTTTACTTTTAATGGACGCTGTTTCTATAGCTGTTTCGTTTTTAGCATCTATGTGGATTAAGTTCGATTTTCAGATAAATATTGTTCCCGATGAATATGTAAATGAATTCTTGAAACTCATTTGGATTTGGATTCCAATTTGCCTTGCGCTATTCGGCGCATTAAAGCTATATAACAGTATTCTGACCTTTGCAAGTACGGATATTTTATTTAGAGTATTTATAGCTTATGCGGGTATGATTGCGGTATTAGTGGGTGCGTACTATTTTGGTGTAATAACACTTCCTATGTCCTATTATATCATAGGAATATTTTTGAGTTTTATCTGTACAGTAGGTATCCATTTTGGACGCAGAATTTTAAGAGAGCTTTCTAATTTTGTCACCAAAAACACCCACACCCCATCTGAAAAAATAATGATAATCGGTGCAGGTGTTTCGGGCAAGATTGTTATAAGAGAACTTAAAGAAAGCAATAAAATTGATTCTAAGGTTATATGTCTTATAGATGACAACCCCGCTAAAAAAGGCTGCCTTTTAGAGGGTGTTCCTGTTGTGGGTGACAGAAACGATATTATCGATGCAGCAGAAAAATATGATATCGATAAAATTATTTATGCCATTCCCAGCGGCGACGCCAAGATGAAAAAGGAAATACTTGAAATATGTAGCGCCACTAAATGTCAGGTGGAAGTAATCCCCGGAATTTACCAGATGGTAAACGGACATCATGCGGCAGGTAAGCGCCGTAAGGTTGAAATTCAGGACCTTTTGGGAAGAGACCCTATTAAGGTTAATCTTGACGAAATATATAATTATATTTCGGGCAAGGTAGTAATGGTAACAGGCGGCGGCGGTTCGATAGGAAGTGAGCTTTGCCGTCAGATAGCGATGAGCGCTCCAAAACAGCTTATAATTTTTGACATTTATGAAAATAACGCTTATGATATACAAATCGAGCTCACGAAAAAATATCCTTACCTTAATTTAGAGGTACTTATTGGCTCGGTAAGAAACACGGCAAGACTTGATTATGTGTTGTCCACATACAAGCCTGACATTGTTTTCCATGCGGCAGCTCATAAACACGTTCCCTTAATGGAGGATAGCCCTAACGAGGCCATTAAAAACAATGTTTTCGGCACCTATAAAATGGCACAGGCATCTGTTAAATACGGTGTTAAGAAATTTGTGCTTATTTCTACCGATAAGGCGGTTAACCCAACTAATATAATGGGTGCGTCCAAGCGCCTTTGCGAAATGGTTGTTCAGATGATGAACAGAAAATCCCCGAACACCGAGTTTGTTGCCGTTCGTTTCGGAAATGTGCTCGGAAGTAACGGAAGTGTTGTGCCTTTGTTCTCAAAGCAAATCGATGAGGGCGGTCCTGTAACGGTAACCCACCCCGAAATCACACGCTTCTTTATGACCATACCCGAGGCGGTTTCGTTAGTGCTTCAGGCGGGTTATTACGCCAAGGGCGGAGAAATTTATGTTCTTGATATGGGACAGCCCGTTAAAATAGTTGATATGGCACGCAAACTCATAAGACTTATGGGATTTGAGCCTGATGTTGATATTAAAATCGAGTACACAGGTCTTCGTCCGGGCGAAAAGCTTTATGAGGAGCTTTTGATGGAAGAGGAAGGTCTTCAGGAAACCGAAAATAAGCTTATTCATATAGGCAAGCCTATTGAGATGGATGATGAGCTTTTCCTAGAGCAGTTAAAGCGTCTTGAAATTGCGTATAAGGAAGAAACGACCGATATGAAAGATATTGTAGCAGAGATAGTTCCTACCTATAAAAGGAGCGGCAAATAATTTTAAAAGGAAGTCTTTATTTTGAAGCATGCGAATAGTAAAAGGACAAAGGTTACAAACAAACATCGTTCGCAGAGTGTAAACCTTAATTCTTACAGCAACATAGATATTGTATCAAGAACGCCCAAAAGCAAAAAAATTCTTGATATAGTAAGTAAAATTCTTTTTCCGATAGAATTACTCTTAGTAATTGCGCTGATAATATACGCTACCCTTATTCAGATTTTCCCAATGACATATATTTTTATATTTATTGTCCTCTTGGGAGTTTTGGCGGGAGTTCATATCAAGCTTTTGTCGGGCAGAAAGCGCAGAATTAAAAGGAAAAGAATTATAAGCCTTGCTATTAGTGTTTGTATGTTTATAGTCTCTGCATTTGGTATGTCATATATGGGAATTATCAACGGAGCTATCGGCGATATTGCTATCGGTACCGAGAAAAACGAGGACCA
>JAZONB010000165.1:0-25585 GCA_045654305.1 Acutalibacteraceae bacterium
TACCAGTCAACGGGACACCAATATTCCAACGCTTCCTTAGATGCCAATTCCTTGTCGTTGTGTGGGTCGCAATATCTTAAGAAATACCAGGAGGAACCTGCCCATTGAGGCATTGTATCGGTTTCACGCTTAGCAGGGGCACCACAATGAGGACAGGTAGTATTTACCCAGTCTGTCATTTTAGCTAAGGGTGACTCGCCGTTATCGGTGGGCTCATACGAATCAACAGTCGGAAGAACTAAAGGAAGCTCGCTTTCAGGAAGAGGTACATATCCGCACTTCTCACAATAAACTACAGGAATTGGCTCACCCCAATATCTTTGACGTGAGAATACCCAGTCACGGAGCTTGTAGTTTGTCTTAACGCTACCTATTCCCTTTTCGGTCAACCATTCTTGAATTTTAACCTTAGCATCTTCAACTGATAAGCCGTTAAGGAAATCAGAGTTAACAAGGGTTCCGGTAGCGCAATCTGTAAACGCTTCAGCTTGAACATCGTCACCACCGGCAACAACCTCGATAATAGGCAAATTGAATTTCTTAGCAAACTCCCAGTCACGGGTATCGTGAGCAGGAACAGCCATGATAGCGCCTGTGCCGTAAGAAATAAGTACATAATCAGATATGAAAATCGGGATTTCGGTATTATTAACGGGATTAATGGCAGTAATTCCCTTTAGCATAACACCTGTTTTATCCTTTGCAAGCTCTGTGCGTTCAAAATCAGATTTTTTAGAGGCTGTAACTTGATATTCTTTTACCTCTTGGAAATTCTCGATTTTATCAGACCATTTTTCTAATAACGGATGCTCAGGTGACATTACCATATACGTTACGCCGAACAAGGTATCAGCACGTGTAGTAAAGATTTCAAATGTGTCGCCAATGTTTGTATTAAATGTAACCTGTGTTCCGTAAGACCTACCAATCCAGTTTCTTTGCTGAGTTTTTACACGCTCAATGAAATCAACATCATTAAGACCATCTAATAGCTTCTCTGCATACTCAGTAATCTTTAGCATCCATTGGCTCTTTTCCTTTTGAACAACCTCGCTGCCGCAACGCTCACAAACACCGTTTACAACCTCTTCGTTTGCAAGTACACATTTACAGGATGTGCACCAGTTAACAGCCATTTTGCTTTTATAAGCCAAACCTTTTTTGAACAATTGCAAGAAAATCCATTGTGTCCATTTATAGTAAGATGGGTCGGTGGTATTTACCTCTCTGCTCCAATCGAATGAAAAACCTAATGATTTAAGCTGTCTTTTAAAGTTTGCAATATTGTTTTCTGTAACAACAGCTGGGTGAATATGATTCTTAATTGCAAAGTTTTCGGTAGGAAGACCGAATGCATCCCAACCCATAGGATAAAGAACGTTATAACCCTCTAATCTCTTTTTACGGCTGACAATATCAATTGCAGTGTATGAACGGGGATGTCCCACGTGGAGTCCTTGTGCTGACGGATAAGGGAACTCTACCAAACCGTAAAACTTAGGCAAGGTATAGTCATTCTTAGCCGCAAAGGTTTGTTCGTCATCCCAGATTTTTTGCCATTTCTTTTCGATTTCTGAATAGTTGTAAAAGTTTTCCATTTTATTAAGCCTCTTTTTCATTTATAAGAATTTCATTCAAGTCCAAAATTTCGCCATCGCTCCACATTTTATCAAGGTCGTAGAACTCACGCTCGTTGCGACCAAAAACATGAATAATTACGCTGCCGTAATCTAAAGCAACCCAGCCTGTAGCTTTACCCTCAATATGGTGAGGTGTTATACCGCTTTCTTTAAGTTTATCCTCAACCTCATCGCATAAGGCACGCACTTGAGTAGAAGAATTAGCAGTACAAAGGACAAAATAATCTGCCAAAACGGTTAAATCGCTAATTTTAATAACAGATATTTCCCTACCCTTTTTTTCGTTAATTGCGTTAGCCGCAATTTTTATAATTTCAATACTTTCCATTAGTTTCCCTCCATGTTTAGAACCGCTTCGTTAAAGGCAGCAACAGTATCAGGATGTATAGCCTTTGAACGTTCGGTAAGGTCGATGATAGAATATTTAAGAGCATAAATAAACGCCTTTTCCAATGATTTATCTACAAGTTTTCTTATAATATTAACATCGGGGTAATTTCTATCCTTTGAAGTAAAATCGGCAAGATACAAAATTTTGCTCGTCAAACTCATATCAGCTTTTGCTGTAGTATGGTAACGAATAGCATCTAATATTTCTTCATCCTTAATATTTAATTTCTTTTCTGCATAAGCAGCGCCTGAAATAGCGTGCCATAGTTTTTCGGCGGACATTTCAATTTGAGATAACGTAATGTTGTTGTTTTTAAAAATTTCGAAATGCTCTTCGGGGGCTGAATTTTTAGTAATATCATGCAGTAAACCCGCAAGATAACATTTTTCTTCATTTCCGCCGTATTTTACTGCTAATCGACGTGCTTCATCGGCAACGCAAAGAGAATGATAAAATCTATCCTTATTAAGCCGTTGTTGTAATAATTCTTTATATTCTTCGAAACTATTCACCGCATACACCTCTTTCGGTTAAAAACTCATAAACACTGTGCGGAAAAAGATGAGTGTTTTTCATTTTGCTTTCTCTAATCATAGTTGAAGAAACAGAAGGTATAATATCATTTTTAAGGATAATTTTCATACCGTCTTTAGTGAATTTTTTGAAGCATTCATTAAAATCACTTTCATCTGTTGCAGTTCGTTTATATACGATAAATGGCAACATTTTCATTAAATCTCTATATCTATACCACTTATCGAAATACACAAACATATCTCCACCGCAAACAAAAGCGAAATTAGTGTCTTGATGCTTTTCTTGAAGGAGCTTTACTGTATCATAAGTATAGCTTTTACCCTCACGCTCAAATTCAACCAAGCAAAGCTCACATTTTGAAAACTCTGCTGCAACAATACGACACATTTCAATACGGGTATCATCATCAATAACAAATTGCGGTGTTTTGTGTGGTGGAATTCTGTCAGGCATAAGAAGAATTTTTTCAATATCAGGGTCATTATTCAAACTTTTAAGTATTTCATAATGACCGATATGCAAGGGATTAAATGTGCCACCGAAAATAGCCGTTAGCATTATTTCACCAGCTTAATGGTTTTATTGTTTTTGCTTTCTTTATAGAGAATAAATTTTCTGCCTATAACCTGAACAACATCGCTTGCAGTCGCGTTTGCGAGTGTATCAGCGGTCTCTCTGACACTTAAAGGACAGGTTTCAAGAATAGAAAGTTTAATCAATTCTCTTGCTTCCAAAGCATCAACAACCTGTTTCACGGTAGTATCCAAAACTCCCGATTTGCCTACCTGAAGTATAGTTTCCATATCGTTTGCCATAGCCCTTAGCTGTGCTCTTTGTCTACTATTTAGCATAAATACGCCTCTTGTTAAATGTATTTTTTTAATTCTTCTTTAAATAATCTTAAAGCCTTGCCTCGATGGCTTATTGCGTCCTTTTGTTCGGCAGTTAACTGACTGAATGGTCCGTTTTCGCTTATGAACAATGGGTCATACCCAAAGCCGCCTGTGCCCTCTTGCCTCTCAAAAGCAATATATCCATGACACTCACCTTGAACGGTGAATTCCCTACCGTCAGGAAAAACGCAAGCAATAGCGGCGGTATAGTGAGCTTTTCTTTCTTCCATCGGGACACCATCAAGCTCATTTAAAAGCTTATCGTTATTATCCTCATCATTTCCGCCTGAATACCTTGCAGAAAAAATTCCCGGTGCGCCACCAAGATAATCAACGCAAATTCCTGAATCATCAGCCACAGAAATCAGCCCTGTAAATTTAAGACCTGCCTTGGCTTTTAAAAGTGCATTTTCTTGGAAATTAGTTCCGGTTTCTTGGGTTTCAGGCATTGGGCTATCAAAATTCTTTTCACTTAAAACCTCAAAACCTAAGGGCTTTAAAATTCGTTCTAGCTCAATTAGCTTTTTTTGATTTTTAGTCGCAATAAATACTTTCATATTACTCACCGTCAAATATACCATCCGCAAACTCACGGGAAATAAAGGGCTCTAGGTCATCAATGCCCTCACCTACACCGATAAATTTAACAGGAATATTAAGTTCGTTCTTAATTGGGATTATTATACCACCTTTTGCAGTGCCATCCAACTTAGTCAAAACAATACCCGAAATCTCGGTAACGTTCTTAAATTCCTTAGCTTGATTAACAGCGTTTTGTCCTGTTGTTGCATCTAAAACCAACAAGGTCTCAATGTCAGAATCGGGTAATTCTCTTTTGATAACACGGTTGATTTTAGCAAGCTCGTCCATCAGGTTTTTCTTGTTATGAAGTCTGCCTGCGGTATCGCAAATTATAACATCAGCATTGTTAGCTTTAGCCGATGCGATGGTGTCAAAGACAACAGAGGCGGGGTCAGTACCCTCAACGCTTTTAACCATTGAAACCCCTGCTCGTTGGGACCAAATTTCTAACTGGTCAATAGCTGCCGCACGGAAAGTATCCGCCGCACCCAAAACTACCTTTTTACCCACGACTTTAAGCTGTGAGGCTATCTTTCCTATGGATGTAGTTTTGCCAACACCGTTAACGCCGATAACAAGTATAACTGATGGCTTTGTAGTAAGTTTTAGGCTCTCATCTTCACCTAACATGTCGACTATGATTTCTTTCATCATCGACTTTATGTTGTCGGGGTCGGTTTCGCCTGTTTCTTTAATTTTAGCACGCATTTTATCACAAATCTCGGTTGATGTTGCGATACCGATATCGGATAAAACAAGAATTTCCTCAAGTTCCTCAAAAAACTCTTCGTCTATTTTTGTGAAGCTGTTAATTATACTGTTAACACTATCGGCAATAGATGAACGTGTCTTTTGAAGACCCGCCTTAATTTTGCTGAAAATTCCCATATAAAACTCCTAAGGTTAAATTATGCTGTTTCTGTAAGTTCAAGCTTTTTCTCAAGCTCGTTAACATTAAGCTCTAATAATTTTGTAACGCCCTTTTCCTGCATTGTAACACCGTAGAGCATATCAGCAGCTTCCATAGTGCCTCTGCGGTGGGTAACGCAAATAAACTGAGTGGCGAAATCAGATGATTTCATATAATCGGCAAAACGTTCGACGTTAATATCGTCAAGAGCTGTGTCAACCTCATCAAGGAAGCAGAAAGGCGGAGCGTTAACACGCATTATTGCAAAATAGATAGATAAAGCAATAAGCGCCTTTTCACCACCCGAAAGACCGTCCAAACTCGGCACATTCTTGCCGGGCAACTTAACGTTAATATCGATTCCGCTTTCCAAAATGTTATCAGGGTCTGAAAGCGAAAGGTTAGCACTGCCACCACCGAATAGCTCAACAAATGTCTTTGAGAAATTATCACTGATTTTCTGGAAACCTTCAGTAAATATTTCTTTCATTTGTGTGGTCAATTGATTTATAAGCTTATAAAGCTCACTGCGTGTTTTTTCAACATCTTCAACCTGAGCGCTTAAGAAATCATATCTTTCCTTAACCTCAGCATATTCTTCGATTGCAGAAACATTAACATTACCGAGTGCTCTGATTTTACCCTTGATTTCACTTAAGGTTTTCTTAGCTTCATTAGGCTTTTCAATTTCGATACCTAAATTTTCGGCTTCGCTTCTTGTTAATTGATATTCGTCAAAGAGTTTCGCAATAACCTCGTCATATTCACGCATCATAACCTCTTTGCGTTCAATTAAACGAGCCAATTCACCACTGATTTGCTCACGCTTTGCGGTTTTTTCACGCTCACCCGAACGAAGCTCAACACCCGATTTCTCGGTTTGATTTCGTTTTTCGAGCATATCAGCAATATTTTGTTCACCGTCAGCGATTTTTTGTTTTAAAACAGAAATTTCATTTTCGGTATCACTGATAGTTGCATTTAATGTAGAATTTCTGAGTTCTAATTCTTTAATTTCACTATCAATAGCTATTGCTCGTTGTTCTCTTGAAGAAATTAGATTTATAATTGATTCTTTTACATTTTGCAAAGATTCAATATCCTTTTCAACTTCAATAACATTAAGCTTAATTGAAGTAATGTCTTCAGTCAATGTATCTCGTTTTGTAGTAAGAGAATCTCTACCGCCCGTCATTTTATCAATTTCGGTCTGAAGTTTAGATTTCTCATTATCAAGCTCAGCAATCTTCTTTAAAGAATCCTCTGCTTTAATCTTCAACACAGCTGATTTTTCTGAATTGATTTTCTCCTCATTCTCAATAGCTATAAGTGATTCTTTTGCGTTAGCTATCAATTCTTCTATGCGCTTAATCTCAGATAAACTACGTATTTTATCTTCGTTAACTGTTATTAGTTCAGCTTTAATTGCAGTAATTTCTGCCTCGACTTTTGATGCTTCTGATACAGCAACATCCAATTTCGCAGTGACATCTTTAATTTTTTCTGCAAGTTTTTGAGCTTCTTCTTCAAAACGCTTTATATCAGAAGTACGGCTTAATAATCCCGAATGCTTGCTGAGTGAACCACCCGTCAATGAACCACCGGCGTTAATAATCTGACCGTCCAAGGTTACTACCTTAAAACGATAACCAAACTTTTTAGCTATGTTAGCGGCAGAATCAATATCATCAGCAACAATTGTACCGCCTAATAAATATTTAATGATTTCCTTATACTTCGGCTCGCATTTAACCAAATCGGCAGCATTACCTATGAAACCGAACATATTCTCAAAGCCGGTTTCCTTAAATTCTCTTGAAACAATAGTTGCAACGGGTAAAAATGTAGCACGTCCGCCCTTGTTATTTTTAAGATAGTTAATAGCACGCTTAGCGTCAGCCTCAGTATCGGTTATAACATTTTGTATAGCATGACCTAAAGCTGTTTCAACTGCGATACTATACTCGCTGTCAACCTTAATAAGCTGAGAGACTGTACCGCAAATTCCCTTTAAAATACCGGTTGTGCTTTGAGCCATAACAGTTTTAACCGCAAAACCAAAGCCTTCCATATTATTTTCAAGGTCTTTTAAAATCTGAATTCGGCGTTTTTTTGCTTCCAAATCCAAATTAAGAGTATCATTCTCTTGTTTTAAGGTGTTAATTTTTTCGTTAGCTGAAGAAAACTTAATTTCGAAGCCTTTAAGCATATTCTGAGATGAATTCTCGGTTTCGCTTAAAGATTTCAGAAGATTATCGGTATCATTTAATTCGGTCTGTAGTGCTGTTAAATTATCATTTATAACCTTTTTTTGTTCGGTTAAAACAACAGTTCTAGCCTTTATATCATCAGTAGCGGTACTAGCTGTGACCATATCAACACGTAAATCTGCGCTGTTTTGAGAGAGTACATTAAGTTCTCTGATTTGAGACTCAATTTGGCGAGAAATACTGTCACTGTCACTCAAAAGCTCTGACAATTCTGTTTCGAGTAAAGAAAGTTTTTGAGATAGTTCTGCTTTTAAAGAATTCTTAAGTGCAATTTCATCTTCTTTAAGAGCGATTTCTTCATTAGCTTGTGTATCATTCTTACCTAAATTCAGTTTTTCATCATTCAGACGACGGATATTATCATTATTATGCTCAATATTATTCTGAAGTACGGTAATCTCACCAGAAAGCTTAACTATTTCTTCATTTGTAGAAGAAATATTAAGTCTTTCACCCTCAATATCAGATGTCAAACGGGCAAAATAAGCAGTATTTTCCTCAGTTTTACGGTCGAATTCCTCTAAATCTTTTTCAATTTCCTTATATGAAAGCTGTGCTAATGCGATTTTGCTTTCTTGGTTTCTCAAAGTTTCCTTGGAATTATTAAGAGTATGAAGCCAAAGTCCGATTTCTAAGTTTTTCTTTTCCTCAGATAAATCAAGGAATTTCTGCGCTTTTGCACTTTGCTCCTTTAACGGTCCGACTCTGTCCTTTAACTCATCTAAAATATCATGCAAGCGAAGTAAGTTATCCTCAGCGGAAGCCAATTTTCTCTCAGCCTCTATCTTGCGATAGCGGTATTTGGATATTCCTGAAGCTTCTTCAAAAATATCACGTCTCTCGCCTGACTTTGAACTGATGATATTATCAATTTTACCTTGACCTATCATCGAATAACCGTCACGACCAAGTCCTGTATCCATAAAGAGTTCGTGAATGTCCTTTAAACGCACCGAAACACCGTTAATCGCATACTCACTTTCGTGTGAGCGGTAGTAACGGCGTGTAATACTAACAAAATCGTTATCAAAATTAAGTGTTCTGTCGGTATTATCAATATTTAAAGTAACCTCGCAAAAGCCGTGAGGACGGCGAATTTCGGTACCACCGAAAATTACGTCCTCCATTGACTGACCGCGAAGACTTTTTGTAGACTGTTCACCCAGTACCCAACGTACCGCATCGGAAATGTTACTTTTACCGCTTCCGTTAGGACCTACAACAGCGGTAATACCTTTTCCAAACTTAAGCACAGTTTTGTCCGCAAAGGATTTAAAGCCTTGCACCTGTATTGAGCTTAACAGCATTTCTTACACTTCTCTTTCTATTCTTACTTGCAAATTGTCAAGTGTTTCATCTACTAAAACACGACAATTAAATCCTAAATTTTCTAAATGCATTAAATTGCATTTTTTCTGACCAATCATCTTAGAAACATCGCTTTTCCCAACATAAAGGATGTATCGGCCTTTTTGAGTAATTTGGCTTAAAACCTCATTAAGCATTATTTGTGACTGACATAATTCGCTAAATGCAGGATGCCAAGGTCCCGCAATATAAGCATCTTCCACTATGGAATGAATACCTAATCTAATAACCTTAATATCATTTTCCGTAAACATCTTATAAAGCTTTGATGCTAAATTTATTGCATTATTTAAGGTTTGAGGTTTATATATTCTATCAGCATAAAGCGCCGCCAAATCGGTATCTTTCAATACAATAGTGGGATAAATTCTTACAGTATCTGGCTTTAGCGCGATAATTTTTTCTGCTGTCTTAATAGTTGAGTCATCATTATCACCATAAAGACCCGTCATAATTTGAAGTCCTAACTGAAAACCGAATTCACGGATAAGCTTTGATGCTTTTTCAACATCTGCTGAAGTGTGTCCTCTGTTATTCATACGAAGCACTCTATCATTAAGACTTTGAGCGCCAAGTTCAATTGATGTTACACCATATTCTTTCAACAAAGTTAAAATTTCTTCATCAATGGCATCGGGTCGTGTGGAAATTCGAATACCTGAGACTGTTCCGTTTTTTACAAATCTATTTGCAACCCTTAAAAGACGCATCATATAATTGCGGTTAATTGCTGTAAAGCTACCGCCAAAATATGCGATTTCTGTAGTTTCAGGACAGTAATTTGGGTTAATTTGCGCATTTTTTACCCCAATGGCAACATCTCTGACCGTTGGTGCTTTAAATGTACCCGTAATATGTTTTTGATTGCAGTAACTACATTTATTCGGACAGCCGATATGTGGAACGAAAATCGAAATATTTGAGTGTTTCAGGCTCATAAATCTGCACCCATTAAATGTAATGCTTCTTTTGCAGCAAACTGCTCGGCTTGTTTTTTGCTTTTACCTTTACCTTTACCAATGGTATTCGAATTTAATCTAACCTCAACTTCAAAAACTTTATCATGGTCAGGACCTGATTCGCCAGTTAAAATGTATGTTACCGATTCTTCAGGATTTCGCTGAATTATTTCTTGCAAAGCGGTTTTATAATCTTTAAAAACCTCATCATCAGTATGTTTAAGTTCTGCTTTGACGAACCTCATAACGTAAGTTTTGGCGCTTTCAAAACCACCATCAAGATATATTGCAGCAAGCACTGCTTCAAAAGCATCGGCAAGAATAGATGCTCGTTCTCTTCCTCCGCCCTTTTCTTCGCCTTTGCCAAGTCGTAAATATTTGCCCAAATCAAGTTCTTTAGAAAATGAGCAAAGCGATTTTTCGCAAACAAGAGAGGCTCGAAGTTTTGTAAGTTCGCCCTCAGGCAGATTGGAAAATTGTTTATAAATATATTCAGAAACTACAATTGATAAAACAGAATCGCCTAAAAACTCCAAACGCTCATTTGATGAAATACCGTCACGGGTTTCATTAGCATAAGAAGAATGCGTTAAAGCATTTATTAAAAGCTTTTTATTTTTAAAGCTATATTGTAGTTTTTCTTCTAATAATTTCATTCCAAAATTCCTTAAATTAAATTCTCCGCTATTATTTCAATAACACCGGTTTCTGTGAATTTCACAGCCTGTCTAATAGCGTTTTTAATAGCCTTTGCATCGGAATTTCCGTGCGCCTTAATGACGGGTTTTTTAACACCTAAGAGTGGTGCACCGCCGACCTCAGAGCTATCCATCATGCCTTTCAAAGCATAGAGGTCCTTTTTTATAACCAAAGCGGCAAGTTTGTTTACAACACTTTTATAAAGAGCCTCTTTTACCATTTTAAAGAAAGTAATTGCCGTACCCTCAATAAGTTTTAAGGTTATATTTCCTGTGAATCCGTCGGTAATAACCGCATCACAAACTCCTTTAGGAATTTCACGAGATTCAACATTGCCGATAAAATTAATCGGGGCGTTCTTTAATAATGCATAAGCTTCTCTTTGAAGCTCAGTTCCCTTTGAATCTTCTGTTCCTATATTTAAAAGACCTATAGTGGGTTTTTCTATTCCCTCAACCTTTTCGAGATAAACACTCGCCATAATACCAAACTGCTCAAGCATTTCAGGTCGACACTCGGAATTAGCACCCATATCCATTAGCATATAGTGACCTTTTGGCGACGGTATCATTCCGCCGAGCGCAGGACGCTTTACACCCTTAATTCTCTTTACTATCAAGGTGCCGCCTACAACTATTGCACCCGTTGAGCCCGCAGAAACAAATGCATCTGCCCTATCCTCATTCAACTCTTTAAAGGCTAATGCCATCGAACTATTAGAGTGTGCTTTTAAGAGTGACGTCGGCTCATCATGCATTGTTATAACATCATCTGTATCAACAATAACTAATTCACCGAAAAAGGTTAAATTATTTTCGTTTATAATTTTTTCTATTTCGTTTTTATTGCCTGTAAGAGTTATTTCGCATCCTAATTCATTAGACGCCATAGACGCGCCTTTTACAATTTCTAACGGTGCATTATCTCCACCGAAAGCATCGATTACAACACGCATTTTTAACACTCCTAAATATTTTTAAACCAATTTAGCGAACGCTCAGCAAGTGCCGCATAGCGTTCTCTCTTGTCCTTAATTTTGGTTTCCAAAGACGGTAAAATCCCAAAATTAGCGCCCATTGGCTGAAAATCATTAACCGATTCGTCGGTTATGTAATTAAGTATTGCACCAATCATTGAAAACTCGGGCAAAATCAACGGATTTGTACCTAAAATTTCGTTTGCCGCATTTATGCCTGCAACAATACCGCATGCGGCCGATTCCATATAACCCTCAACACCCGAAATTTGACCCGCAAAGAAAATATTTTTGTTTTCTTTTAAAGATAAATTTTTATTTAGAAGTCTCGGTGAATCAATAAATGTATTACGGTGCATTACACCATACCTTACAAATTCCGCATTTTGCAGTGCGGGTATCATTGAAAATACCCTTTTTTGTACGGGAAATTTCAGATTAGTCTGAAAACCGACTAAATTATAAAGACTACCCTCTTTATTTTCTTTTCTAAGCTGTACCACAGCCCAAGGTCTGTGACCTGTTCTTGGGTCCTTAAGTCCAACAGGCTTTAAAGGACCAAAACGAATAGAGTCTTCCCCTCGTTTTGCCAAAACCTCAATAGGCATACAACCCTCGTATACCTTAAATGGAGTATCGAAGTCTTTTAATGGTGCAATTTCCGCATTAATTAGCTCGTTATGAAACAAATCGTATTCTTCCTTGTTAAACGGACAGTTAATATAATCGTCCGTTCCTTTGCCGTAACGAGATGCGGTAAAAGCAACCGACATATCAATGCTATCAGCCGTAATAATAGGAGCTGCAGCATCAAAAAAACTCAAATTGCCTTTGTCGGATAATTTAGAAATTTCCTCAGCTAATTTACCATCCGTTAAAGGACCTGTTGCAATAACAGTCACACAGTCGCTCGGTATTTTTTCTACAACCTCATTTTTTATAGAAATATTGGGGTGTTTTTTTATTTCCTCAGTTATAATCGAAGAAAAAATATCTCGATCAACCGCCAAAGCGCCTCCTGCTTCAACAGAAGATTTATCAGCGGCATTAAGGCAAACCGAGCCTAAAATCCGCATTTCTTCCTTTAAAAGTCCCGCAGCAGAATCGATACGCTTAGCTTTGAGTGAGTTAGAGCATACAAGTTCAGCAAAAAAGTCGCTTTTATGAGCAGGTGTTTTTTTAAGAGGTTTCATTTCATAAAGTTCTACCTTTATGCCTCTATTAGCCAACTGCATAGCCGCCTCACAACCCGCAAGGCCGGCACCTAAAACTATTGCTTTATTCATCATTTTTAGCCTTTTTATTTTGTCTTGTAGGACATTCGCCATTAATACAGTACGCTTTGCCTCTAATCCCCTTGATTAAGAAACCGCCGCATTCGGGACATTTTTCACCAGTCGGAATACCCGGAGCCGCAAAATCACAGTTGGGATAATTTGAACAACCGTAGAATTTTTTGCCTTTTTTCGATACTTTTTTCAAAAGTTTAGCACCGCATTTAGGACACAGCTCTTTAACCTCATCCTCAGGCATAGGTTTGGTATTTTTGCATTTTGGATAGTTAGGACAAGCAAGGAATTTACCGAATCTGCCCGAACGGATTACCATTTTACTGCCGCATTTTTCACAAACAACATCGGTCTCGGTAACTGGCACCTTAACACGCTTGCCGTCAAGGTCTTGCTCTGCCTGTTTATGAAGTTTATCAAAATCGCCATAAAAATCTGATATTGTTTTAATCCAATCAAGCTCTCCTGATGCGATTTTATCAAGCTTTGTTTCAAGACCTGCAGTAAATTTAATATCAAAAATCTTATTAAAATGCTCTACTAATAGGTCTACAATTACCATACCTAAATTAGTCGGCTTCAGAACTTTTTTCTCACGCTCAATATATTCTCTATTTAAGATATTTGAAAGAATTGAAGCATAGGTAGACGGTCTGCCTATACCATTTTCTTCTAAAGCTTTAATCAAAGTAGGCTCAGTATAACGAGGCAAAGGTTGTGTAAAATGTTGTAAGGGTTTTAGTTCTTTTAACTTTAATATGTCACCCTTTTTCATTTCGGGTAATTTACCCTCGTCGTCCCCTTCATCATCTTTACCCTCAACATAAAGAACAGTAAAGCCGTCAAAGGCTACGGAATAGCCACTTGCTTTAAAGAGATAATCACCTGCAGTAATATCTACATTAACGGTATTATGAACACAAACAGCCATAAGGGAAGCTATAAATCTTTCCCAAATCAACTTGTAAAGCTTGTACTGTTCGTTAGTAAGTGAACCTTGAACAGCTACGGGGTCAAGGTTTATAACAGTAGGACGAATTGCTTCGTGAGCATCCTGAGCGTTATTTTTTGATTTAAAATATCTCGGCTTTTCGGGAAGATAATTCTCACCGAATTTATTAACAATATAGCCGTTAGCCGAAGCTCTTGCCTCTTCAGAAATACGAAGCGAATCAGTACGCATATAGGTTATAAGACCGGTTACACCATATCCGGGAATCTCAACACCTTCATAGAGCTGTTGAGCAATACGCATTGTTTTTTGACCGGTGAATCCTAATTTACGTGACGCCTCCTGTTGTAAAGTAGAAGTAATAAACGGAGGTGCGGGCTGACGTGTACGTTTACCTTTTTTAAGTTCGGTAACTGTGTATTCAGCGTTATTCAGAGCCTCAATTATTGCATTAGCTTCTGTTTCATTATTGATGCAGTCTATTTTATTTCCATTTGAATAGCCATAAAGCTTTGAAACGAAAGATTTTCTGTCAGCCAAAAGCTTTGCCTCAACCGACCAATATTCTTGCGGAACAAATTTTTCAATTTCTCTCTCACGTTCAACAATTAAACGGAGTGCTACAGACTGAACACGACCTGCGGAAAGACCGGATTTTACCTTTTTCCAAAGGAAAGGACTAAGTTCATAACCAACAAACCTGTCTACCACGCGACGAGCTTGCTGTGCATCAACCAAATCAATATCCAATTTTCTTGGTGATTTCATTCCTGCCAAAACACCGCTTTTGGTAATTTCATTAAATGTGATACGGTTTTCTTCATTCATATCAAGGCCTAAAATTTGTGCCAAATGCCACGAAATAGCCTCACCCTCACGGTCAGGGTCGGTCGCAAGGTATACCATATCACTGTTTGCAGCAGCGTCTTTAAGTCTTTTTATAACATCCTTCTTATCTGCCATATTTGTGTAATTAAGCTTAAAATTTTTCTCAACATCAATTCCAAGCTTTGATTTGGGCAAATCTCGGATATGGCCGTTTGAAGCCATAACCTGAAAGCCATCACCTAAATATTTTTTAATACTTTTAACCTTTGTCGGTGACTCAACAATTAAAAGTTTTGCCATATATCTTCTCCGTTCTATGTAACTATCTCATACATTCCACCCGGAACCGCTTTTATGAGCATTTCCATTTCAAGTTCTGTTAATGCTGAAAGCAATTCGTTGGAGGAAAGTCCGGTGTTACAAATTTCATCAGGTAAAAATTTTTGCTTATCTATACAATTATATACTATTTTTGCCTCTTTGGAAAGAGTAACATTAAAATTTTTTGAAATATTTTTCTCTTTATTTCCCTCAGAAGCAGAATTTTCAATAATTTTTTTATCGTAAGCCTTTCCAATATCAATTTTATCAGGAAAACGTGCAATATATTCACCGAAAATATCTGATAAATCAATTATCGCCTTCGCACCATCCCTCAAAAGAGCATTCGATCCTTTATATTCCTCTTTATCGGGTGCTCCCGGGATAATAAATACATCTCTTCCCTGTTCATTTGCCAAACGCGCCGTAATTAACGAACCGCTTATAACCGGCGCTTCGACAACTACAGTACCCAAAGACAATGCCGACAATATTCGGTTTCTTATAGGAAAGGAAAATTTTGTTGTGTTTGTTTTAGGTGCAACCTCACTAATTAGACAGCCTTTTCGTGCCACTTCGTCACGAAGCGGTTTATTTTGCCTTAAATAATCGCTGTCAATTCCGCACCCCATAACCAAAACTGTAACGCCACCTGATTTTAATGCACCGGCATGTGCATAGGTATCAGAGCCTAATGCTCCTCCACTTACAACAATAAATCCTGAACGTGCCAAACGATAACTTAGAGAATATGCGGCTTTTTTGCCGTATTCACTAACCTTTCTGGGACCTACTACAGTAATCGCAGGAGTATTGTTAAAATCAGGGAATTTACCCTTGACATACAGCACAACCGGTGGATTTTCAATTGAAGAAAGACAGGTCGGGTATCTTTTATCGCTAATACCGATTATATCAATTTTATTGCTAATGCAGTATGTGATAATATCATTAGCTCTTGACAAGGGAATTCTAGAAAGTTTTGTTAACTCATTTTTCGTAAAAACTCCCGAAGAGAGACACTCGTCAAATGAAGCGTTATAAATTCTTTGAGCTGTACCGAAATATTCTAACGCTAACTTTGAACGGACATTTCCGGCACCCATTACTTCGTTAAACCAGACTAAATATTTCATTTTATCATTTCCCAAATCGCAATTGCTGCGGCTACCGAAGCGTTAAGCGATTCTGCGGTTCCATTCATTGGAATTGTAATCTTATAATCGGAAGAATTAACAGTATCATCAGTTAATCCGTTTGCCTCATTACCAATTAGCACTACCGAGCCATCGGAAAATTCGACCTTATTAATGGGCAAAGCCTCACTATTAACAATGCAAGCGTAACTAATTAATCCTGCTTTTTTTATGTCCTGTGCAAAATTTTCTAAAACTATAACGGGGATTCTTAACAACGTACCCATTGAAGCTCTTAAGGATTTTGGTGAATATGGGTCGCAACAGTTTTTCGAGAGCAAAATTCCGTTCACTCCCAAAGCCTCACAGCTTCGAGCAATGGCTCCAAGGTTAGATGGGTCTTGGAGATTTTCCAAGCCAATAAATCTGCCATGGTTGAAATCTAACATTTTAGTTTCGGGTTTTCTTGCCAAAACAATTATGCCTTGAGGAGAATCAGTTTCACTGATTTTTTTAAAAAGGCTGTCGGTCAATAAGTAACATTCTGCAGAAACATCGGAAAACTCAGAGATGTCGCCTTGGTATTTCTCCATAGCGGTTTTTGAGACAATTAACTTATCAAACCTAATTCCGTTGTCAAACGCATCCTTACAAATACGCAATCCTTCTAAAACGAATAAACCGATTTCCTGTCGTTTTTTCGAAGAATTTTGTAATTCGGAAGTAAGCTTAATAAGTGAATTTTCTTTAGATGTTATCTCTTTAAACTCACGCATTTGCCCTGTTTTCCTTTCATATAAAAATGAAAAAGTCGCCCGAGAGAAAAAACTCGGGCGAGTTATAAATTATTTTTCAAGCGCTTTTTTAGAAGCCTTAACCAAGGTTTCAAATCCCTTAGCATCATTAACTGCTAAGTCAGCAAGCATCTTACGATTAATTTCGATACCAGCCTTGTTAAGACCATTCATAAATGTTGAATAGTTCATACCATTCATCTTTGCAGCAGCAGAAATTCTGGTAATCCAAAGACGACGGAAATCACGTTTCTTAAGTCTACGGCCAATATAAGCGTAGTTGCCGGATTTCATAACGGCTTCTTTAGCGGTTTTAAATAACTTAGACTTTGCACCAAAGTAACCTTTGGCAAGTTTTAAGACTTTTTTTCTTCTTTTGCGTGTTGCTAACGCACCTTTAACTCGTGCCATTTTACTTTACCTCCACTTAAATTTCCTTATTTATAAGGAATCATTTTCTTAATAGTTGCAACATTTGTTACGTCAGCGGTAACAGTTTTGCGAAGATTTCTCTTACGCTTAGTTGTTTTCTTGTTGAGAATGTGGGACTTGAAAGCATGTGCACGTTTAACCTTGCCGGTTTTGGTGAGCTTAAAGCGCTTCTTTGCACCACTATGTGTTTTAATCTTAGGCATTTTTATTCCTCCCTAAATAATTTACAAGTTACTTGCTGTTTTTCGGAGCCATGAACATTATCATGTTTCGGCTTTCCATCTTAGCAGCCTTTTCAACATTTGCTACTTCACTGCAGTATTCAGCGAAACGTTCCATAATTTCATAACCCTTATCAGGATGTCCAAGTTCTCTACCTCTGAAACGGATAGAAAATTTAACCTTGTTACCGTCCTTCAAAAAGCGAACTGCGTGATTAGCCTTGGTTTCAAAATCGTGAGTATCAATACCCACACCTGTTAAGCGAATTTCCTTAATTTCAATGACCTTTTGATTTTTCTTGGCTTCTTTTTCACGTTTAGCTTGCTCAAAACGGTATTTACCGTAATCCATTATTTTGCAAACGGGTGGTTGAGCATTTGGTGAAATGCAAACCAAATCCAAATCTGCAGCATATGCCGCTTCTAAGGCTTGTGAAACAGGAATGACACCTAACTGAGAACCATCAGCTGAAATAGTGCGAACTTCCTTGAATTTAATTTCTTCGTTTATGGTTAGTTCTTTACTGCTAATGTTGACACACCTCCAAAAAATTAGCAAAATACGCCTTTTAGGCTAAAAAATAAAGCGTGGACGCTATTGCACCCACGCAAAAAGATACCCGTTCTGAACGGAAATCTTATTAACCCTTTTAAAGAAACCGAGGGTGAGTCGCATAGGCGTCTACTTCATTGTGAATATTATTATACACAAATCTTCCGATTTGTCAAGAGTTTTTTACAAATTTTCACCGCCGTACAACCAATCAGAATTTTGGAACATACGAAAATCGACAAATCTCGGAGGATTATCGGTTGATAACCCTTTGGCTTTTTGAATTTCCGACCATAAATCATAGGTGATTGTTTCACCCTCACGTATATCCGGTACTATTAGGCCATTACCGGCAAACAATATCTTTTCGGCAGTTTCTACATCACCAATGTTTACTAAGGCGAATGCATAGTAAGCCTGACATCTTGGTATTGCTCTCAATTCATCAGCCATTGACTCATAAATTTGTTTTGTCAGCTCAAAACTTTTGTTTTCGTAAAGACAACGCATTACAGCCTTTGCAAGCGATACATCACTCGGTAAAATTTCAAAAGCTTTCAGCATAAATTCTATCTCTTTATTGTGCTGATTTGTATCTCTTTTTAAAATTGCTAAAGCGTATAAAGCCCAGGCGGAAGTTTGTAATTCCAAAGATTTGTTTAATGCAAGTTCAGCTTGCTCGTATTTTTCTTCTATAAAGAGATTTAATCCCAATTGATACCAAGCAAACCAATTTTGTGAATCTTTGCCCTCAACTGATTTTTTCAACAAATCAGTCCATTCGGGTTGGCACATATAAGAAACAGGTGGCAACATTGGATTGTGCTCACCAAGGGTCCCCTCATTAAGCAGCGATAACCAAGGTGCTTGCTCATCGGATATTTCGCCAAACTCTAAGTAAGATGTCATTTCAGGTTCTTCGCTAAAGCGACGTCTTTCTTTCTCTAACGCTCCCCAACCGTCCGCACTAAAAAGTAATTTTGCAGGAGATTTTGACATCTTCTTGGTTTCTATAAGTAACTTTTCCAAAGAATCTTCTGTCAGCAAATCATTAAGACAATTTTCTGCCTCGGACTTAGCAATGCTCCATTCACCATGAATTTTACTGCTATCTGTTTGGATTGCGCCATAAGCCTCGACCCATTCCCAAGTTGTGTTAGGAGGCATCGGTAAGCACTCATACTGTGTCTGAGCGATACCGGCTTGCATTTCGTTATAACTACCACTTTCATCGTCCGCAGTTAAGAAATTTTTCCACTTATAACCGCCGTTGCTTTTTCCCCAAACAAATAATTTTCTTCCTCTTAATCGTTTGGTGGAGGTTTGGACTAAACCGTATCCGTCCTTATTAACCTGGCAAATATAACGGCGCTTTTCTTCGGGAATATTCCAAAAATAGTCAATAGCAATAATATTACGAAGTGGATATGTAATATCAATGCCGTTGTACATAGGAACAGCAATTTTTACAGGATGCGAATTTTTTGAGGTAAAGGTGTTCTCAACAGGTACCACTACCCTGTTACCCTCTTCATCAGATACTGCAATATTACTCCACCAGTACATTGGTACAACATCAAAATGTGGATTTATAATTTTTGTACGAGCGTATAAAAATCGGGAATTTTCGGGTAAGAAAAAATCAATTTGATATACAACAGCACGCAAACGCTCAAATTGATAAAAACGAAGCACAGGTGTACCATCATCAAGTTGAGTTTGTGCTGTGTGCATCAAATCACAAGTGAAAGGATTGTGACCCATAAAACCACAATTCCACTCGACTCCACCCGACATCCAAGCGTTTCGTATTGCCAAATTGCACGGACGAACAACACTGTTAACATATAAAAGTTCTTTATTATTTTTCTTGTCAAAAAGAGAGTGCAATTTTCCACCAAAACCGGGTAAAAAAGTAGCTTTGAGATAGTTGTTTTCCAATACAATTATCGTATGCTCTTTAGTTTTTAATTCTCGTGAATAATTGTCCTGCGACAAATAAGGAAAAGCATATTTAACATTTCCGTAATTAACAAACAGACCGTCTTCTTCGTCTAATTCAAAAACATTTTTTACAGAAGCTAACCTTGATTTTTTAGAGATTTCGGGTAATGTGCTGACACCGTTAAAATCAGCACTTGGTAAATTAATTTTTTCAATTCTCAATTCACTCATATTCTTTTCCTCCATTTGATAAAATTTTTCATTTTGCGTTCATATTAACACCGCAAAAACTCTTTGTCAAGAATTATTATATAACACAAATAAAAACAAAAAATCCGTTACAAAGATAACATCTGTAACGGATTAAAATTTGTGATTTTTATGCTGTCTTCTTATTAACGATTGCTTTAATTACGAACAAGGTTGCAATTGTAAGAATTACAGAGAATACAAGAGAAATCAAAGCATTTTGAACAAAACCTGCAAATATGTAGCTTACAAATGAAATAGCAGCTACCGTAATCGAATAAGGTAATTGAGTTGAAACATGGTTAATGTGGTCACACTGAGCACCGGCAGACGACATAATTGTGGTGTCAGAAATTGGTGAACAGTGGTCACCGCAAACCGCACCCGCAAGACATGCAGACATACTCATAATACCGAGAGCACTATTTACATCAAAGATGCTTGTAACAATTGGAATAAGGATGCCAAAAGTACCCCAAGAGGTTCCAGTAGCAAAAGCAATAAGACAAGCAACAATAAATATGATTGCTGGCAAGAAGTTGTTAAGACCGCTTGCACTTGCCAAAGCATTGTTTACAAATGTATCTGAATCTAAAAGACCTGTCATATTTTTAAGTGATGTAGCCATCGTTAGAATAAGGATAGCAGGTACCATCGCTACAAAACCTTTTGGGATGCAAGCCATTGCATCTTTGAAACTTATAAGTCTACGTGCTACAAAATAAATAATAACAAATATTAATGCGATAATTCCGCCCCATGGAAGTCCTACGGTAGCATCGGTATTAGAAAATGCATCAACAAATCCTAAAGATTTATCATAATTTGCAGAAGCAAACACCCATTCTTCGCCCATACATCTGCCAACATAGAAAAGAGCGTATACACAAACACCAATGAGAACAACAATTGGTAAAACAAGGTCTATTACCTTTGCTTTATCCGTTGCCGGAGCTTCATCTTCGTCATTTGCGGAAAAAATGCCAGAAGTGAATAAGTCACCGTTTTCAGCATTCATTTCGTGAAGTTTCATCGGACCGTAATCAAATTTCATAAGTGTTAACGAAATGATAAACACAAAGGTCATGAGTGAATAAAAATTGTAAGGAATTGCTTTAATAAACATAGAAATACCGCTTACGCCATCAGGTGCATATTCAGAAACTGCGGCAGCCCATGAAGAAATAGGAGCAATCATACAAACGGGTGCTGCTGTAGCGTCGATAAGATAAGCTAACTTTGAACGGGAAATTTTAGCTTTATCAGTTACAGGACGCATAACCGCACCAACTGTTAAGCAGTTAAAATAATCATCAATAAAGATAAGTACGCCAAATGCAAAGGTTGCAAGCGAAGCACCAATTTTGCCCTTAACATGCTTTGCGGCCCAACGGCCAAATGCCTGAGCACCACCTGCTTTATTAAGAAGCGCAACAATAACACCTAATACAACGAGGAATACAAAAATACCTGCTGTGCCTGAAACAGCCGAAATCAAACCTTCAGTTGTAACAGAATCAATAGTATGTATCGGGTTGAAACCAGTTGCAAGTAAGCCACCTGCTAAAATACCTATAAATAGTGACGAATAAACTTCCTTTGTAAGAAGTGCTAAACCTATTGCAATTACAGGTGGAAAAAGTGACCACAAGGTACCAACAGGTGAAGTGATAGAACCTGTTAAGGCACAAAGGATACCGAATCCTACTACAAATGCAATTATGAGTAGCTTTGGAATAATTGATTTTGCCTTCATTTTAATTCTCCTTAATTTTTAAAATAAAAAAACCGTAATCGACAGAGCCAATTACGGAAATTTAAAAAATTACCGATAGCACTCCACAAATGTGACAGTTTACAATATATTTTACTGCAAACCAACAAGAATTCCCTGACAGAAAAATTCTCATTTCGGCGGTGTTTCCTTTCGTATACTGAACTGTCATTCATAATGTATACTACTAATAAAAACCGCACCTCTATCGTGTTTATGATAACATAGAAAAAACATTTAGTCAACTACTAAAATAAAATCGGCAAGATTTGTACAAATCTTGCCGATTTTGGCGGAGTAGGAGAGACTCGAACTCTCGCGCCGGGGTTTAGCCGACCTACGCCCTTAGCAGGGGCGCCTCGTCACCAACTTGAGTACTACTCCAAATCAGTAAACGGTATAAACCGATTATAAATAAAAATGGCGGAGAGGAAGGGATTCGAACCCTTGTGGGGTTTCCCCCAAACGGTTTTCAAGACCGCCTCGTTATGACCACTTCGATACCTCTCCAAACGTGCCATAATATATTATCACAAGAAATGCAAAATGTCAATGAATTTTTTAATATTTTTCAAAAAGTGCATTGACAAGTTAAGCGATGCACTTTTTGAAAAAATAACTACTTTAAAATATACGAATACGGTTCTATTTCAATTTCTCCACCGATAGTATCAGGTAAAGTGATTTTTCGCGAACAATTTCCAGTATTTACTGCAACTAAAACTTCGTTTTCATAAGATTTTCTTGTGAAACAAACTATATTTTCGCCAAGCTCAACAGGAATAAATTCCCCATCCTCGAAAACTTTGTTTTTTCTGCGGAAATTTCCGAGAAATTTGTAAAACTCCAAAAGTTCAGTGTTTTCTTTACCCCAAGGATAACCTCCTCGGCAAAAAGGGTCGCCATAACCTTGCATACCTGCCTCGTCGCCGTAATAAAGTGATGGAACTCCCGGTAAGGTATACTGCAACACAGCGGCTAATTTGAGCAATTTCACAGCCTTTTCGTACTGCTCATCAGTTAAAAATGTGTGCGCCTGTTCTTCCCTTGTTGCAGGAATATAATCACTACCTAGTACGGTTAATATTCTAGCCGTATCGTGAGTACCGATATGATTCATTAAAAGGTTAATAGCAGGCTTGGGATAATTTTCGAGTATACTCATTATTGTGTTAACAAATAAATCACCGTTACCATTTTTAACAAAATCAATTATCGCATTGGCAAAGGGATAATTCATAACAGAATCAAGCTGTTTACCTCTCAAGAAACGCCTGCGCTCGCCGTAACTTATCTTATTACTAGCGTCCTCCCAAACCTCACCTAACAAATAATTTTCTTTATTATCTCTTTTAACAGCGATACGAATTTTATCTAATATGCCATCGGGCAGTTCGTCAGCAACATCAAGTCTAAAACCCTTAACGCCCATATCCATCCAATGTTTTATAACACCATTTTCCCCTGTTATAAAATTCGTGAATGATAGGTCGTTTTCTTCGGTTTCAGGGAGAGTTTCAATCCCCCACCAAGCCGAATATTTATTCGGGTACTCGGAAAATTTATACCAACTATAATACGGCGAAGACTTTGAATTATACGCACCACAGTCAGGATAACGATTATATTTGTTAAAATATACGCTGTCGTCACCTGTATGAGAAAATACGCCATCTAAAATTATAGAAATTCCGTATTTTTCAGCATTGTCAACAAGTCTCTTTAAATCCTTTTCATCGCCGAGTAAAGGGTCAATTTTGAGATAATCGGCAGTATTATACCGATGATTAGAGTGTGCCTCAAAAATAGGGTTTAAATAAATGCAATTCACACCTAATTCTTTGAGGTATGGCAATTTTGCTTCAATTCCCTTTAGGTCGCCGCCATAATAATCGTTACCGAGGCGAAGTTTATCATTTGGTTGACGGAATTCAGGCTGCTTCCACCAGTCTTCACAAATATATCTGTCCTGAGGAATATCCATTTTCGGCTCGCCCGAATTATAAAATCTATCAGGGAAAATCTGATAAATAACACCGCCTTTAAGCCAATTCGGTGTATCAAAATCAGCAGAATATACCGTTTGCTGCCAACAAGTCCCCTCACCCGTTACGCAGCCAAGGCTCTCCCCTGTTCTTGTGACCTCGAAATCACCGTGAGCGCTTGTATATCTAAAGCTATACCAATATAAACCCTCGCTCAATGTGATTTCACCATTAAAAAACTGATAATCTTCCAACCATTCACCCGGCATTAAACGAAGCTCTGAAAAATCAACAGAAGAATCCTCACGAATTCTAAGATATGCCTCATATACTTTCGCATCTTTATGTAATAAGAGGCTAAGCCGAAGGGTTTCCCCCTCGGCAATGCTTCCGAATTTATTACGATACAGATTATTTCTCGAATCAAAAGGATAATAATTCATAATTATTCAACAGGTTTTGCATGCCAAATATTATTTGCATAATCAGCGATAGAACGGTCAGCCGCAAAAATTCCCGATTTTGCAATATTAGTAAGTGACATCTTGTTCCAAACTTCCTTATTTTGATACAATTCGGTCGCCTTTTTCTGAGCCTTACGATAATCAGCAAAGTCTGCCAACGCCATATAACGGTCATTATTTTTAAGAGAATTGTAAATGTTTTCGAAACTCTGACCGCTTATACCCTTGCCAATGAAATCAAGCGCAGCACGGAGCTCAGGATTATTATTATAATACTGCATTGGTGAATACCCGTGCTTTTGCATAGATAAAACTTCGGGTGTTTGCAAACCGAAGATAATAATATTATCATCGCCCACAGCCTTATGAATTTCAACATTTGCGCCGTCTTCAGTACCCAAAGTAATGGCTCCGTTCATCATAAGCTTCATATTTCCTGTGCCACTTGCTTCAGTTGATGCCAACGAAATCTGTTCGCTGATATCTGCGCTCGGTATCATCAACTCGGCCAAGGAAACCTTGTAGTCCTCAAGGAATACTACCTTTAATTTATCATTAACTGCACGGTCATTTGCAATAGCCACAGACAGCTTATAAATCATTTGAATTATCTCTTTGGCAAACAAATAACCTGGAGCGGCTTTTGCACCGAAAATATAGGTCTTGGGTGTAAAATCTGCATTTGGGTTTTCTTTTAAATAAAGATAATCGGAAATGATATTAAGCGCATTAAGATGCTGACGCTTATATTCGTGTAATCTCTTAACCTGCATATCAAAAATTGAATTAGGGTCAAGATGAATATCATTATTTGCGTTAAGGAAATTGGAAAATCTAATTTTATTAGATTTTTTAATCTCGCTCAAACGCTTGAGAACTGTTTCATCATTCTCAAAAGCTATTAACTTTTCAAGCTCGGATGCATCTTTAATAAAACCGTCACCGATAAGTTCGGTAATATAAGAAGATAACTCTGGGTTTGCCTGACAAAGCCAACGTCTGTGAGCTATACCGTTTGTAACATTGGTAAACTTATCGGGAGTGAGTTGAACATAATCTTTAAATAGTTCATCCACAAGGATTTTACTGTGAAGCTTAGAAACACCGTTAACGGTATGGCAAGTCGCAACACAAAGATTTGCCATTTTAATAACACCGCCGCTGATAATTGCAGTTCTTTCAACAAGACCAAAATCACCTGTCTTGCTTAAAACCTCTTCACGATATCTGCGATCTATTTCCTTGATAATCTGGTATATTCTCGGTATTCTTGTCTTTATAAGATGCTCAGGCCAGCACTCTAAAGCCTCTGCCATAATTGTGTGGTTTGTGTAGGCAACTGTATTCTTAACAATATCCCAAGCCCTTTCCCAAGAGTATCCACATTCATCCAATAAAAAGCGCATAAGTTCAGGAAT
>JAZONB010000166.1:0-3871 GCA_045654305.1 Acutalibacteraceae bacterium
TTCGTACACAAAATTATTTTGGTAAGGAGAATTCGATGTAACGTTATGGTCGTTGAAACTATAAACTCTCAACATTTTTCATAACATTGGCAAATCTTTCGTTTCCCTTCAAGAGTTTAAACGAAGGGTTGTTAAGTTTAAGAAGAAGCTTTTCTTTGTGTTTGCCTGATGTCCAATAAAAATTGCGCTCGACATCACGCAATAAAGGATTGTTCAATTTTTTGCTAGGTATAAATTGGGGTAAAACCTTTGTATCGTATTCAGCCATTTTTTCTATCATAGACAATGCATCTTCAGTACGATCCATTTCTAAATAAAGCATAGCCAATAAAAAGTAAATATCACCGCGTTCTCGACAATGGAAGCATGGGACGATTTCTTCATCTTTGCAAATGAGATCGATAATAGAAAGTGCTTGCATTAATGCATATTCTGTATTTTGATAACATTTAAGATGATGATAGCTAATAGCAATCGCTACAAGATCATCAAGCATTGCCTCAAAATGATACATCAAGTCATTTTGATAACATTTGTTTTCGTTCCGATAATCTTTCTTGAAGTGTGCAATATATGCCTTCATATTATGAATGGTCATATCAGCTCGCCACGGAAATTCATTTGCGTGAATCTCTGCTGCTTCAAAATTACCGTAAGCTGAGTGGAGCAAAACCATAATCATATGTGCACGAAGTATATCAGTGGTGTTTTTGCCGTATTTGATAACTATATTCGCCTGTCGAATACATTCTTTATATATGGCCTCTCCGTTGTTTGCATCAAAGACATCATTTTCAGGATATGCTAACGATATTCCTGCTTCAAGTGATTGAGATAATAATACTGTATTGCTTGGGTATTTTTCCAAACCTTTTTGTAATTCATCATACTGTTGTTTGATACATTCCCTAGTAACAGGATGTGTGATTTTCGATTCGGCTTGTTCGATAATCTTGTTTACTTCCTCGACATCATTTCTACCACAAATACCAAATAACACGTCAGTGCTAACATTAAAAACTGTTGCAAGTGGAATAATCTGAGATATATCCGGCATTCCTGTATCATTTTCCCATTTTGAAATTGCTTGAAAAGTGACACCTAATTGTTCGGAAAGTTCGTCTTGCGTTAAATTGCGTTCTTTACGTAGTCTTCTGATGATTTGACCCATTGTTTCTTTCATGAGTATGACCTCCCTTTTTGATAAAATCGGTACCGTAGTTACATTATTACATACAATTAAAATTAGTTGAAGCGACTTAAAAACGAGTCCTGCTCAACGCTTCGTTGAGTTTATTGTACCATAATTTTGCAGATTTGTGTAGCAGTTACGTTAAAATGATGAAGTGTTAGATAACAAAAAAGCGGTTATTGTCATTGTTTTAGTTTATAGCTTTTTACGCAGTGTTAATGTCCCTACACTTGCGTTGAAATAAAATTTTTAGAGAAAGCCTACAAATAAAAAGTCAAGAGAAAATTTTTAAAAAAGAAAAAATTTGTGGGTAAGTAGGTGGAACTAAAAATGAGCATAACAAAAAGACCGCCCTGAAAAGTCGGTCAAAATCAGTAGCACAGTTTTGTCAGTCAGTCAAGGATAAATAGCTACGCTACGCCGATGGCGTCCTTGACAGCCTGCCGCAACAGTGCTGTATAGCAGATACAGTTGGCAAAGCCACCTCATTTTGAAAATGTATTTTCAGAGGAAGATAAGTATTCGTTTACCTTGGCATAGTAACGTCTAAGAAACTTGTTTGCAGCGGCAGTCATATACACAAAGTACGGCTTGCCTTCGGAACGCTTTTTATCAATAAATTGAAAAACCGGTTCGTTTTCAGGAGCATTTTGAATATAGCATTTCATAATGTTAAAGAGTGTTTTGCGCAAATAAGGTGAACCTCGTTTTGTAGTGCCGGAGTTTCTGCCATACTTGTCACCGGAATCGTTTGGAGCAGGATCAATACCTGCAAAAGCGACAAGCGACTGTTTGCGTGCAAAACGGCGGACATCACCGATTTCAGCCATAAGCTGTGGACCGAATGTAGTTCCTACACCAAACATTTGCATAACAATTGGATATTCAGGAAGCGTTTCGGCAAGACGATTCATTTCTGCTCGATATAATTCTACCGAACGGGAAATAGCAGTAAGTTGTTTTGCAGCTTCTTGAATAATAATCTTTGTTGTTTGAGACTTTGGAACCAAAACGACAGCATTTTGGGCAATGGCATACACTTTATTAACGGTATTAGAAAGAACAAAATATCCGTGCTTTTTACACCACTTTTTGTAACGCTCGGTAAAAGCATCCTTGCTGTACTTTCGAACACAATCAGCGTGCCAAAAGGTGATGACGAAGTCAACCCATTTTTGTGTTCCGTCATTTCTTACGGGACTGTCAAAACACTTGCGAATTCCTGGAAAGGTTTGTTCGAGTAGGGCAATTAAATTGTTAGCGCTTGCAGTTTTCTGTTTCGATGACAAATTAAATTGGCGGTTAAGAGTCTTTAAATCATATCGAATAGTATCCATAGGAGTATAATCTCTTAAATCGGCCCAGTTGTCAAGTGTATATCGTGCAATTTTTTGTGCATCGGCCCTATCCGTTTTCACCTTACGAAGCGAATTGCCGCCGTATTCCTTTATTAACAACGGATTTACAGCACTTACAAAAAGACCAGAATTGTGCAATGCATTGGCAACAGGCTCATAATAGCGTCCTGTGTGTTCCATTACTACACGGGTTTCTCCTTCAATTGATTTTAATTGTTCTGCAAGAGCGTTTAATTCAGCATTGCTATGACCCACTTCAAAAGGAAGCATAACAATTTCACCAAACGGTCTTAAAACAGCGACCATACTCTTACCTCTGGAAACATCAATTCCTACTGCGTTCATCTCAAAACTCCTTGTAATTGTATTTGTAACGGGTGACACCAACCTTTACCCATCACCGATTCAATCTGTTTTTTGATACGAACGCTTTGGTTCAACCTACTAAAATCGAACGCTGCGAATAGGAGGCTGGCTGACTGACTTTCTCACGGACGTGTTAGCCCTTGGAGACGGATGTCAGACCTTTACCTCTCTATTCTAACAGCTTGGGCAATGAGATGTCCCATGCCTATGGCTGGCTGCCATAAATCAAGGGGCAAATATATAATAACAGGAGACGGTTTGCTATGTTAGATTCTAATGATATTACAGTGCTAAATCCGGGTCTGTATAAAAACTTACTTGCCCAAGTCGAAACCATTTATAAACACAGTAACGAGCTTAGTTTTAAAACAAGAGCACGGTATTATGAAGCGACAAAAAGGTTCTGCAAGTTTTTAGCCGATAATTTTCGTCTGCAAAACTTTAAGAACGTGGAAGATCGGCATTTTAAAGCCTATGTGGAGCATCTTAAAGAAAACAACTCCGCTGCGACTATTCAATCCGATTTATCCGGCATCCGTTATTTCCATAGAAAATCCGGTAGTAAAAACAGGCTATCCCCTAATAGCAAGTTGAATCTGCCCAAACGAGCGACAGGTGTAAAAGACCATTCGCTATTAGATAAAGAACTTGTTCGTATTCGACAGGTGGCCATCGAAAAAGGCAGGCAGGATGCGGTAATTGGCATAGACTTTTCCAGTGAATTTGGTCTACGGCTTGAAGAGATCTGCACCTTAAGAGTTGAATACCTTATGTCTGCGCTAAAGACCGGACAACTTGTCATAAAAGGCAAAGGCGGTCAGACAAGGGCTATCGATTTAAGCGCAAAGCAACGCAGTATTATTACCGATAATTTGAACTATGCCAGGTGTTCAGGTCGATACCCGAGAGATTATTTAATCTCAGGTAGCGAAAAGGGCGGTGTTCAACGAGAAAA
>JAZONB010000167.1:0-10002 GCA_045654305.1 Acutalibacteraceae bacterium
AGAATGTTAATAAGGTTCATACCCTTACTCGTTCTGCTTCCCTCAGGAATTTCATAAGCCTTAATTCTGTACATTCTGCCAAGGTTAGAGAACAGCATAATATAATCGTGCGAGGAGCATACAAACATATTCTCAACTGCATCCTCTTCACGGGTGGTCATACCCGTAATACCTCTGCCGCCTCTGTTTTGTACATTATAGGTGTCAGCAGGGAGACGCTTAATGTAGCCGTTAACCGTCTTAGTGAGGACACAATCCTCTTCGGGGATAAGGTCTTCAATATCAACCTCGCCCGCAACGTCTGTAATCTCGGTTTTGCGGTCGTCAGAGTATTTATCTCTTAAGTTTAGTGCCTCGGTCTTAACAATATCCAAAATTCTCTCTCTGCTTGCAAGAATTTCGGTACATTCCTTGATAAAATCAAGTTTTTCTTGCAATTCGTCAAGAATTTTCTGTTTTTCAAGACCTGAAAGCTTACCGAGTTGCATCTGCACAATAGCGGTAGTCTGAATATCATCAAGACCAAAACGCTCAGCCAATGCCTCTTTACTCTCAGGGATAGTCTTAGATTTACGGATAATTGCAATTACCTCGTCAATAAAGTCGAGCGCTACCTTTAATCCCTCTAAAATGTGGGCTCTTTCCTCTGCCTTGCGCTTGAAATACTGTGTTCTTCTGTAAACAATATCGTATTGGAAATCAATGCAGTTCTGTAACATCTCTTTAAGAGTCAGCACCTGCGGTTTTCCGTTAACGATTGCAAGGAGTATTGCGCCGAAAGAGGTCTGCAAAGAGGTGTAACGGTAGATTTTGTTTAAAACTACCTGTGGATTTGCATCCTTTTTAAGGTCAACGATAATTTTAATACCGCCGTCACGCTTAGAAGAATAGTCAACAACATCATCAATGCCTTCAATTCTCTTGTCGGCAGCCAAATCATAGATATTTTTAACTAAATCCTGTTTCTTAACCTTATAAGGAATTTCGGTTATAACAATGCGGAAGCGTCCGTTCTTAACCTCTTCAATTTCTGCCTTTCCTCGAAGTACAATTTTACCTCTTCCCGTAGCATAGGCAGCACGAATACCACTTCTTCCCATAATGATTCCGCCTGTCGGGAAATCGGGACCCTTTATATGCTCACAAAGGTCGGATAATTCTGCCTCAGGGTTGTCGATAAGACAGCACATACCGTCAATAACCTCACCCAAATTGTGTGGAGGAATTTCGGTTGCCATACCAACAGCAATACCGCTTGGGCCGTTAACCAAAAGTTGTGGGAAACGGACGGGTAAAACGGTCGGCTCCTCTAAACGGTTGTCATAGTTAGGAGTGAAATCAACAGTTTCCTTATCAATATCATCGAGCATACTAAGGGAAAGTCTGTTCATTCTCGACTCTGTATAACGGTAGGCAGCGGCAGGGTAACCGTCAATATTACCGAAGTTTCCGTGTCCGTCAATCAAAGGATAACGAAGTGAGAAATCCTGCGCCATTCTAACCATTGCATCGTAAACAGAAGCGTCACCATGCGGATGGTATCTACCGAGCACGGAACCTACCGTATCGGCGCACTTTCTGTACGCCTTATCGGGTGTCAGTCCGTTTTCATACATAGTGTAAAGTATTCTGCGGTGAACAGGCTTTAAACCGTCACGCACATCGGGGATAGCACGGCCAACCAACACCGACATGGAGTACTGAAGCATACTTTGTTTTACTTCATCAACAATTTCCACCGGCTGAATATTGGTTTCTTCATCACTTGGCCAATAAACATTTTCATTCTTTGCCATTTTCTGCTATCTCCTTTCCTTAAATATCCAAATCGGTAGCAAATACCGCATTTTCTTCAATAAATCTTCTTCTTGGCTCAACCTCTTCGCCCATAAGCATTGTAAATGTTTGGTCGGCAAGTTCTGCATCAGACATAGTAACCTTTAGCATTGTTCTGTGCTCGGGGTCAAGGGTGGTTTCCCAAAGCTGTTCGGGATTCATTTCACCAAGACCTTTATAACGCTGAACGTCAACATTACCGCCGAGTTCTTCTATAAAACGGTCACGCTCTTCATCGGTAAAGGCATCAAAGTAGCGTTTACCCTTTGCCACTCTGTAAAGAGGAGGCTGTGCTAAGTAAATGTGACCTGTTTCAATAAGTTCGGGCATATAACGGAAGAAGAATGTCAAAAGAAGTGTTCTGATATGGCTTCCGTCAACGTCGGCATCGGCCATAATAACAATTTTGTCGTAGCGAAGCTTACTGATATCAAAATTTTCTGCAATTCCTGTACCCAAAGCCACAACAACGGGGGTGAGTTTATCGTTTCCGTAAACCTTGTCAACCCTTGCCTTTTCAACGTTGAGCATCTTGCCCCAAAGAGGCAGAATTGCCTGATAGGTTGAGTTTCTTCCCTCAACAGCCGAACCGCCTGCAGAGTCTCCCTCTACTATGAATATCTCGGTTTTGGTTGGGTCGTTTGAAATACAGTCTTTAAGTTTTTCAGGCATTCGGGTTTTACCACCGATACCCGATTTACTTCTCTGCAAATCTCTCGCTTTCTGAGCTGCCTCACGGGCATTAGAAGCCGCTATTGCCTTATCAATAATAATTTTTGCATCATCGGGGTTTTCTTCAAGGTACTGATAAAGTTTTTGGTTTACCAAATCCCTAACAAGTTTACCGATAGAGGTGTTACCAAGCTTTGCTTTAGTTTGGCTTTCAAACTGAGCGTCTGCAAGCTTAACAGAAACAACAGCCACAACACCCTCTAAAATATCGTCACCCTTTAAACGGGCATTACCCTCTTTAAGTTTTTTGAAATCAAAGGCGTATTTATTAACCACATTTGCAAGGCTCATTCTAAAGCCTTGTTCGTGGGTACCGCCGTCAATAGTGTGCAATGTATTCGCAAAGGACATAACCTTTGTGTCATAAGAAGTAGACCATATAAGAGCTATTTCTGCGGTTGAGTCCCCGTCACTATCGCTGAAATAGATAACATCCTTATTGATTTTATCCTTTTTCATACCCTCAAGGATAAATTCAACATAGGACTTTATACCGCCCTCATATCTGAAATCATCAGTTCTGTCGGGTAAATCAGCGTCACTTCTTAAATCCTTTAAAACAACACGGATTCCTGCATTCAAAAATGCCTGTTCACGGAGTCTTTTAAGCAAGGTATCATAATCATAACGGGTAGTATCTGTGAAAATGGTCGGGTCAGGCTTAAAAGTAACGGTTGTACCCTTTTCGGTAGTAGTTCCGATTACCTTTAATTCTTGTGCAACGTTACCTTTTTCGTAACGCTCTTTGTATATTTTCTCGCCGTCTTTCACCTCAACCTCTAACCAAGAGGACAAAGCATTAACAACCGAGGCACCAACACCGTGAAGACCGCCCGAAACCTTGTATCCGTTACCGCCAAACTTTCCTCCTGCATGAAGAATTGTGAAAACAACAGTAACTGTGGGTATTCCTTTTTGAGGGTTAATACCAACGGGGATACCTCGTCCGTTATCGGTAACACGAATAACACCGTCATCTAAAATTTCAACGGTGATTTTATCGCAATATCCTGCCAAGGCTTCATCTATTGCGTTATCCACAATTTCATAAACCAAATGGTGAAGACCTCTCTCCCCTGTAGAGCCTATGTACATACCGGGGCGCTTTCTAACAGCCTCAAGACCCTCTAAGACCTGAATGGAACTTTCGTCATAATTTCCTTCAACGGGAATAATGTTTTCATTACTCATTAAAATTATTTCCTTTCTTTGAGTAAAATTTTATATTATACCTGAACGCTTATAAAGCGTTGAGGAGGACAGTTGAGAAATGTATATCTTATTTTTCTTTTTATTTCCGCAAACCACAAAGGATTTTGGAAGTTCAAAAGAAACATTAAAAACCTTTTTTTCTTTTTCTGCCACATTTAAAAATTTTCGGGTGTGCTTTGAAACGGTTGTACTGTCTAAATCAAAAATTCCGATTATATCGTCCTCTTTAACCACCGTTTCCATTCCTAAATGGACATACATTAAAGCACCCCTCCTTTAGATATTCTAAATTTCTTGCCCTCAATTAAATTTTTAACATTTTGAGGGTCGCAACAGCTTAAAAATGTCTGCATTCCTTTAATGTGATTTAAAATAAAGTTTTGTCTGTTCGGGTCAAGCTCACTCATAATGTCGTCTAAAAGACAAATCGGACTTTCTCCCGTTTTTTTCTTTATAACCTCTGCCTCGCTAAGTTTAAGCGTCAGGGCAACACTGCGTTTTTGACCTTGAGAGCCAAAATTTTTAGCGCTGATTCCGTTAATTTTAAATTCCAAATCATCTCGGTGAGGACCTATCGAGGTTTTAAGAGAAAACATATCCTCTTTACGGCTTTTTTCTAATTCCTCTTTAAAATTTTCACCACTAAAAGAACAGATATATTCAATTTCTAATTCTTCCTTACCCTCAGTAATTCCTTTGTAAATTAAAGGAGTAAATTCTCTTAAAATTTCAATGTATCTTTTTCTGTAATTAATGATTTTACTGCCCATCTCGGCAATGGTTTCTTCGAAAACATCGAGCATTACAGAAAGCGAGGAATCGTATTTATAATCCTTTAAAATTTTGTTTCTTTGTGTTACTGCTCTTGTATACTCCCTTAAAATTTCAATGTAATAAGGGTACATCTGGCAAATTGCAGTATCTAAAAATTTTCGTCTAACCTTTGGCCCGTCGCTTAAAAGCTTTAAATCGGTAGGAGAAAAGACAATAGCATTTAAATTTCCCGCTATTTGTGAAGAGGTTTTAACCTTTTTATCGTTAAGGTAAAAATTTCTTTTGTCTTCAATCTCAATTTTTATATTTTTTTCTATTTCTTCTGCAATAAAATCAGCAGAAATTAGAGCCTTTTGCTCGCCAAACTTTCTTAACTCATCATCTTTCGAGCCTCGAAAGCTTTTAGCGCCTGTCAGCAACCATATAGCCTCAATTAAATTTGTTTTTCCCTGGGCATTTTCCCCGTAAATCACGTTCATCTCAACACTTGGCTCAATGCTCATTTCGGCAATATTTCGAAAATTCTTAATTTTCAAGGATTTAATCCTCATAAAATTTCAAATCCTTCGCCGTCATATTCCACTTTATCTCCTTTGCGCAGTTTCCTTCCTCTTTGCAAACAGATTTCTCCATTTACTTTAACCAAACCGTCCAAAATCACCATTTTTGCAATTCCGCCGGTTGGAACGAGGGAGGAAAATTTTAAAGCAGAATCAAGTTTTATATAATCCTCTTTAATTTTAAGTTCTTTATATTCCACTATCTTAACCTCATTGGCATTATCATATATTTAAATTCATCACCCTCGGTGGGTAACATCAAAATACCTGCATTTGAGCCATTAAATAAAATTTGAATTTGCTCGGTTTCGATTGCTCTTAATGCATCAAGCAAGTATCTGCTGTTAAGACCAATTTCAAACTTTTCACCCTCTAATGTTAAATCAAAGGTTTCGGTAGCTCTTCCCACAGAGGTAGCGCATGTAAAAACAACGTTTAATTCGTTAAAATAGCATCTGATAGGTGTAGAAAAGCTTTCACTTATAAGCAAAGATACACGCTCTATTGTATTTATTAAATCCCTTGTGTTAACAACTACTCTTTGTGTATGAGATTCGGGCAATGTTTTTCTGTAATTTACAAATTCACCCTCAATTAAACGGGAAATAAAGTAGTATCCGTTAATGAAGAATGAAATCAGGCGATTTCCAACCTGAATTTTAACATCCTCGGTTTCTTCATCAATTAGTCGTAATACTTCTGCAACAGCCTTGTTAGAAACGGTGAATTCGATATTTTTGTTTTCCTTAACTTTTTGTTTTCTAATTGCTAAGCGGTATCCGTCAATACCTACTAACTGCAAATAAGAATCCTCTGTGCTGAAATTTATACCTGTTAAAACAGGTTTTGCATTTTCTCCTGTTGCAGCGGCAAAAATGGTGGTTTTTATCATCTCTGATAAAATATCCGACTCGATAGAAATTTCATTTCCCTCAGCAACAGAAGGCATTTCGGGGAAATCGGTAGCAGCCATACCTAATATATCAAAGGTTGCATCTCCGCATCTGATATGGCAATTAAGTTTTTCATCAGTTTCAATTTCTACCATATTGTCGCCGAGTCTTCTTAAAATATCAGAAAGCAAGCGTGCATTAACAACAATATCTCCCTCAGATTTACAGTTAGCATATATTTCCTTTTTCATACCCATTTCAAGGTTATATGCCACAAGGGTAGCCTTTCCTTGCTCTGCAGAAATTAAAATACCCTCAAGAATAGGCATAGAGGTTTTGGCTCCTACCACCCTTTGAAGTTTTAAAACAGCCTCTAAAAGAGAAGCACGCTCGACAGTAAAAAACATAATTTTTCCTCCTTAAAAGAAATATATAAATAACAGCAGTAATAAAAGCGGTGAATTGTGCATAAAAGTAATGAAACCTAAGTAACAGAGCCGTTTTTTGTGGTTAACGAAAATCTGTATAAAAAGTGGAAAACTCTAATAACTTTTTTTATCCACATAAGAGTTAATAACTTTTATGTTAATTAAGGTTAATTTGTTGGATAACTTTTAATATCCGGACTCACTTGAGGCTCTTAAATTATTTATTAAATCCTCAACCAATTCCTTTTGGTAGGGTTTATCTTTTAAGAACTCCTCAATTTTATTTACATTGTAAAGAACGGTAGTGTGGTCTTTACCAAAACTCTCTCCTATAGCCTTGAAAGAAAGGTCGGTAGTCTCTCTTGCTATGTACATCGCAACCTGACGGGCAAGCACGAGTTCGGCTGTTCGGCGGTTGGAAAGAATATCGCTTTCCGAAACATTATAGGTGTGAGCCACTTCGCTGATGATTTTTTCAACCTTTATAGGCTCGGGCTTGGTATCACTTATAATATCCTTAATAATTGACTGAACAGAGGAAATTGTAGGCACCTTTTTCTGAATTGAAATGTATGCCTGAAGTTTTTTAACAACGCCCTCTAACTGACGGGTGTTAACCTTTATGTTTTCGGCGATGAAGTACGCAATATTTTCAGCAATTTCAATTCCGTTTTGCTCTGCCTTTTTCATAATAATTCCAACTCTTGTTTCAAAGTCGGGAGCCAAAATATCAGCGAACAAACCACCCTCTAAGCGAGAACGAATACGGTCGTCAAGAGTTTTAATTTCTTTAAGAGGCTTATCAACCGTTACAACTATCTGCTTGTTGTTTTGAATAAGAGCGTTAAAGGTGTTAAAGAATTCTTCCTGTGTCTGTTCTTTTCCTGCGATGAAATGAATATCATCTATTAGCAGAACATCTACATTTCGGTATTTGTTTCTGAAATCGTCAATACCGCCAAGACCTAATTTACCCTCTTGTAAAGCGGTGATGAGTTGATTTGTAAACTCTTCGCTTCGGATATATTCAATTTTTTTATAGGGGCTTACCTTTTTCATGTGGTTTTTAATGGCAAGCATCAGGTGGGTTTTACCAACACCCGAAGGGCCGTAAATAACCAAGGGATTGTAATTAGCAATAACCGCAGGACTGTCCGCAACGGCAAGAGATGCCGCATGGGCAAAACGGTTGTTAGAACCAACAACAAAGTTTTGGAAAGTGAAGAAATCTTCAAACGAAAGACCTTCACTAAACTGCTCAGCATTTAAAATGCTTTTTTCTTCCTTTTCAACAATAAAGGTAATCTTAACATCAAAGCCCATAGCGTTTTTAGCGCTTTTTTCTAAGATGGCAGTATAATTATCTGCAACAATGTCTCTTTCATATTCTTCCTTGCAGGCAAGAACAAGCTCACCGGGATTAAAACAAACGGGTTTTAGGTGAGCAAGAAAACAATCAAAGGCCACCTGGGATATTATTTTAAGGCACTCTTCACATACTAAATTCCAAATATCATTAACCGACGAAACCGGCATTTTTATCCGTCCTTTCTGTTAAAAACAATAGTATTCCAATCTATTAAATTATATCATAAACCGCTTTAATTTTCAACTTTTTTAAGGGGAAAAACTGCACAAATTTTAAGCTTTTTTATAGGGAGTGAAACTTTCAAATGAAGAGAGGAATAATAAGGGTAATTTTAGTCAATTTTCTGTGCATTTCCCTCCTTTTTTGGTGCGGATTTTCCTATTTTTCGCCAAAAGCTCACTCCTTAGAAATAAGAAAGGAAGAAATACCCCAAAATGTAAACACTGCCCCTCAAAGCCAAGAAAAAAATGAAACAAAAGTTGAGGTAAAAACCGAAGAAGAAACGGTAAAAGAAACACCGTCCGAAAACGTTTCGTCACAAGAGGCAACCCAAACCTCGGCAGAGGCAATAAAGGGACAAATTATCAGTCAGTATAATTCTCCATACACTGCGCCGAGCAGTTATAACGGGGTTTATCTTAAAAACAATACGGGGCTTAGTATTAGTATAAAAAATTTTTTAGAGGGCAAAATAAATTTTAAAATAAAAAAAACAAGCGAGCCTCAGGTTTTAATTCTGCACACCCACGCAACCGAGACCTTTAAGACCGATGATAAGGACTATTTCACCGACAAATTTTCGTCCCGCAGTAACAATACCGCTCAAAATATGGTGTCGGTGGGAAAAATTGTGGCGGAAAAGTTAAATGCAAATGGAATTAAAACACTGCACGACACAACGCTTCACGATTACCCAAGCTATTCAAAAAGTTATTCCCGTTCTGCTGAAACCGTGAAAAACTATCTTAAAAAATATCCCACAATAAAGGTGGTACTGGACCTTCACCGAGATGCCGTAACAAAAGAAAACGGCGACAAGGTAAAGCTTGTCACCGAAATAGGCGGTAAAAAGGCGGCACAGGTAATGCTTGTTATGGGGTCTCAAAGCGGCTCGGTCACAAATTTTCCAAAATGGGAGGAAAATTTTAAACTTGCAGTCAGGCTCCAACAGGTAATCGAGAAAAAATACCCCACATTGGCTCGCCCTTTAATGCTAATGTCTAAAACCTATAATCAAAATCTGACAACAGGCTCGCTTTTAATCGAGTTCGGCACTGATGTTAACACACTTTCCGAGGTACATTATTCGGCCGAAATGATAGGGGAAAGTCTTGCGGAGTTACTTGGAACGCTTTCATAAAGAAAGGAAATATTATGAAAAGAAGTACAAAATTGTTTTTAAGGAGTTTTTATATTTCGTCTGTTATTGTTTTTTGCCTGACTTTAGGTATTTTAGGCATAACAAAAGCCTACGAGGGAATACGCCTCGTAGGCTTCGGTGAATACCGTAATGCCGTTGAAATCGAAAACGGCAGTATTAAAATATTCGATTTTATTCTAAGGTTTTAATGTTAAGGTCGTTTAGCTGTGCGTCGTCAACCACGGACGGAGCTCCCGACATAAGTTCACTCGAATTCGAAACCTTGGGGAATGCGATAACGTCTCTCAGACTATCGCATCCGCACATAAGCATTACAAGTCGGTCAAGACCGATACCCATTCCGCCGTGAGGTGGAGCACCAAAGCGGAAAGCGTCTGTTAAGAAGCCGAATTTCTGGTGTGCTTCCTCGTCGGTAAGACCTAACGCTTTGAACATTTTCGACTGCAAAACAGGGTCGGTTATACGGATTGAGCCACTTGAAAGCTCAACGCCGTTAAGCACCAAATCGTATGCCTTGGCAAAAACCTTTTCGGGGTTAGTGTCAAGGAATTCAACACATTCGTCCAAGGGAGAGGTAAATGGGTGGTGCATTGCATCCCAGTTGCCCGTTTCCTCATTATATTCAAAGAACGGGAACTCTGTAATCCAAAGGAAATTGTAGGTGTCGGGGATAATGTCAAGCTTTTTGGCAACCGCCAAACGCAAGGCTCCCAGCACAGAAAGGCAAAGATTTTTCCTGTCGGCAACGATAAAGACAACATCGCCCTTTTCGGCGCCTGTGCGCTCAAGGATTTTTGCCATTTCTTCCTCGGTCATA